>JAYTZE010000622.1:0-2868 GCA_043742385.1 Ilumatobacteraceae bacterium | reverse complement strand
CGACCACCAGCACCGGTACGCCGGTGAGATCGAGCATGATCGGGTAGTCGAACGCCACGTTCGCAGGCTACCAACGATGAATTACGTTAATCTTGATCGAATTAGTCGTAATTAGGTAGGATGCAGGGGTGAGCCTGCTCCAAGCCCCCGACAACATCGAGCAGTTGCACCCCTCGGAGGTGTTGCACTGGGCGTTCGACACCTACGGCGTCGCCAACGTGGCCGTCACGTCGAGCTTCGAAGATGCCGTGCTTGTGCATCTCGCCGCCACTGCCAACCCGGCCGCCGACATCGTGCTGCTCGACACCCAGTATCTCTTCGCCGAGACCTGGTGGCTGGTCGAGGAGATGCAGAATCGCTTCGATATCAAGCTCCGCGTCGTCACTCCGCTTCCCGAGATCCACCGCGACAACTTGTGGCAGACCGACGTCGAGGGCTGTTGCGCGGCACGCAAGGTCGAGACACTGAATCGTTCGCTCGACGGCAAGGCCGCCTGGGTCACCGGGGTTCGTCGAGTCGACGGCCCGACTCGTGCGAACGCGCCCGTGGTCAGCTTCGACATCAATCGCAATCTCGTCAAGATCAACCCGCTCGCAACCTGGACCGACGACGACATGGTGTTGTATGCCGAGATCAACCAGCTGCCGATCAACCCGCTGAGCACGCGCGGCTATCCGTCGATCGGCTGCTGGCCGTGCACCCGTCCCGTCGCCGAAGGCGAGGATCGTCGAGGTGGTCGATGGGCCGGCAACAACAAAACCGAGTGCGGGTTGCACGTATGAATGCGACGGCAAGCCCGCACCTCGAGTCGTTGGCCGATGAGGCGGTCACCATCATTCGCGAGGTCGCGACCGAGTGCGAGAACCCGGTGTTGCTGTTCAGCGGCGGCAAGGACTCGGCAGTGTTGCTGCACCTCGCCGTGCTGGCGTTCGCTCCGGCGCGGTTGCCGTTCCCGGTCATGCATGTCGACACCGGGCACAACTTTCCTGAAGTCATCGAGTATCGCGACGAGTTCGTCCAGCGGGTCGGAGCCAGGCTGGTGATCGCCAGCGTGCAGGATTCGATCGACACCGGTCGGGTCGTCGAAGACCTGGGTCCTCGGGCCAGTCGCAACCGCTTGCAGTCGGTCACGCTGCTCGATGCCATCACCCAACATGGCTTCGACGCTGCGTTCGGCGGTGGACGTCGCGACGAAGACAAGGCCCGCGCCAAAGAGCGCATCCTGTCGTTTCGCGATCGCCACGGTCGATGGGACCCTCGCAACCAGCGGCCGGAACCGTGGGACGTATTGAACGCTCGCATCCGCAAAGGTGAGCAGCTTCGTGCCTTTCCGCTGAGCAACTGGACCGAGCTCGACATCTGGCAGTTCATCGCAGCCGAGCAGATCCCATTGCCGGGCATCTACTACTCGCATCAGCGCGAGGTCGTCGCCCGCGACGGCATGCTGCTGGCCGTCGGGGGACCGGTCGTGCTCGAGCCGGGCGAGCAGTCATCGGTCGAGACCGTTCGGTATCGCACCGTCGGCGATGCCAGTTGCACCGGCGCGGTGCGCTCCACTGCGACCACCATCGACGATGTGATTGCTGAGGTATCTGCGGCGCGCATCACCGAACGCGGCGCGACGCGCGCCGACGACACATTCAGTGAATCTGCAATGGAAGACCGCAAACGAGAGGGCTACTTCTGATGAGTTCAGTTCCCACACTTCGTGTCGCTCCCCCGACTGTTGCAACATTGCGAATCGCGACCGCAGGCAGCGTCGATGATGGTAAGAGCACATTGATCGGTCGGCTCTTGCACGACACCAAGACCGTGTTCGAGGATCAACTCGCTGCGGTCGACAAGGCCAGTCGGCGCTATGGCGACGGCGAGCGCAACCTTGCACTCTTGACCGACGGTCTGCGCGCCGAGCGCGAACAAGGGATCACGATCGATGTGGCCCATCGCTACTTCGCCACGCCGCAGCGCAGCTTCATCGTTGCCGACACGCCGGGGCACGCGCAGTACACGCGCAACATGGTCACCGGCGCGTCCACCTCTGACGTTGCCATCGTGTTGGTCGACGCCCGCCATGGTGTGGTCGACCAGACCCGGCGGCACGCGCTCATCGCAGCCTTGCTCGGCGTCGAGGCAATCATCGTCGCTGTCAACAAGATGGACCTCGTGGAGTGGGCAGAGTCAGAGTTCATCCGCATCTCCGAAGAGGTGCGGACCTTCGTCGATGCGCTCCCCCATCACGTGCCCGTATCTGCGATCCCGATGTCGGCGCTGTTGGGCGACAACGTGGTCGACGGCTCGCAGCACATGCCCTGGTACGACGGTCCGCCGTTGCTCGAGTTCTTGGAGAACTTCGACGCGACATTGTCTGAGCTGCCCGGCGCACGTGTGCACGTCCAGCGAGTGATTCGTCCGCAGGGTGGCCCGCAGGCCGACTTCCGCGGCTACGCAGGCGTCGTGGCCGCTGGCACGCTCACACCAGGGGCGGCCATCACGGTCTTGCCGAGCGGACGCACCAGCACCGTCGCCGCGGTGCACCGTTGGGGTGCGCGGGTTCCATCGGCCGACCCCGGCCACGCGGTTGTCGTGGAACTCACCGACGACGTCGACGTGGCTCGTGGCGATGTCCTCGTGGTCAGTGATGCAGCAGTGCCGCCCATCGTCACCGAAGACATCGTCGTCGATATCTGCTGGATGATCGACCAGCCACTGATTGCCGGCAGCCGGCACTGGTTCAAGCACGGCTCGCGCACCGGTCACGCAACGGTCACCGCCATCGAGCACCGCTACGACCCGGTCTCGCCCGATCATGAGCCCGCCGACCAGTTGGTGCTCAACAACTCGCAGCTCGCGTCGGTGCTGCTGGCAACC
>JAYTZE010000621.1:0-5688 GCA_043742385.1 Ilumatobacteraceae bacterium | reverse complement strand
ACCGAACGAACCGGATAGCTCGAGGTCAAGAGGCGCTCGATCGCTGTCAGGCCCTCGACGATGAAGTAGTCGTCGCTCTCCTTGCCCCGCTCGCGTAGCCCGCGGTAGTCGGCCAGCCTGGCGTCGAGGAGGTCGTCGATCTCGATCGCCACGCCTGAACTGTACGCGCGCCGGGTTGCGAACATGCGTTCGGTTCGCGATGATGGACGCATGCATCGACTCGCAGACGCCGACCTGATCTGGCAGCAGTGCCTCTTCGCCTTTGAGGAGCCCTCGATCGACAACACGTTCGCCACTGTGACGCGCACCTGGCTCGACGACGACTCCTGGATCGACTACGCCCCGAACTGGTTGCATGGTGCCGACCGAATCTTCGGAGAACTCATCGCCGTGCTCCCATGGCAGCAACGCGACGTCACGATGTACGACCGGCGGTTGCCTGAGCCGCGGTTGACGGCATGGTGGGATGCTGCCTCGCCCGATATCGAGGTGCTACTAGTGTTGGCCGAGGCACGCACGGCACTCAGCCGGCACTACGCCCGACCGTTCGACTCGATCGGCTTCAACCTGTACCGCGATGGCCAAGATTCAGTGGCGTGGCACGCGGACCGCGAGCGTTACGCCCTCGAGGACCCCACCGTTGCCATCGTCAGTACCGGTCAGCCGCGGCCGTTCCACGTGCGACCACGCGAGGGTGGCTCGTCGCTCTCGTGGCAACTGGGTCAGGGTGACCTGTTCGTGATGGGCGGCTCGTGTCAGCACGACTGGCAGCACTGCGTGCCCAAGGTTGCCTCTGCCGGGCCACGTCTATCGATCATGTTCCGCCACAACTTGGTCGATGGCGAGATGCGAGACTGAGCGGGTGAACGACTCGCGATATCACTTCGTCCCCAATACCAGCGAGCAACCGACGATCGTCGGTGGCGAGGGCTGCTGGCTGATCTGCGCCGACGGCCGGCGCATTCTCGACGGGGCAGCTGGAGCCATCGTCGGCAACATCGGATGGGGCCGCGCCGAGGTCGCCGATGCCACGCATGCGGCAATGGTCCGCGGCGCCTACTCCGTGCCGATCTGGCCGAGCGAGCAGCGCCTGCTGCTGCGCGACCGACTGGTCGAACGATGGTTGCCGCAGGGCTTCACCAAGGTCTTCTTCACCAGTGGCGGCAGTGAGAGCACCGACTCGGCCCTTCGGCTGGCTCGCAACTACCAGCTCGGCAAGGGCCGACCCGAGCGTTGGAAGGTCGTCGGCCGCCATCCCAGCTATCACGGGATGACCCTCGGCACCATCGCCGTAGCCAGCCACTCGACTCGCCAAGTCGGTTTCGAACCGCTGCTGCTGCCGTTCCCGAAGGTGCCCTGGAACGACCCCGAAGGCGTGGTCGAGGTCATCGAGCGCGCGGGTCCGGAGACCATCGCCGGTTTTATCGCCGAGCCGATCACCGGCGCGGCCGGTGCCTGTCTCACGGCCAGTGACGACTACTGGCGGGTGGTCACCGACATCTGCCATCGCTACGACATCTTGCTGATCACCGACGAGGTCATGTGCGGGTTTGGTCGTACCGGATTGAACTTCGGCTTCCAGCACTTTCCGTTCGAACCCGACGTGATCGTCGGTGGCAAGGGGCTCGGTGGAGGGTACGTGCCCATGGGCGCCGTCTCGGCGCGCGCCGAGGTGGCCGAAGTGCTGGCCGAGGCAGGTCTCATGTACTTCACATTCGGCGGAAACGACGCGGCGTGCGCGGCCAGCGTCGCGGTGCTTGACATCATGGAGCGCGAGGGCCTAGTCGACCGCTCCGCCAAGATGGGGGCGGTTCTGGGCGATCGTCTGCACGCCGAACTCGACGGTCACCCGGCCGTCGTCGAGGTGCGCGGTCGTGGCATGTTCTATGGCATCGAGCTCAACATCCCGCAGCAGCAAGTTGTCGCCGAGGCGTTGTCGCGCGACGTGTGGATCTACCCGGCAGGGTCGGGTCCGGTGCCCAGCGCGGTGATGGTCGCCCCTCCGTTCGTCATCACCGACGACGAACTCGACCAGGTGGTGACTACCCTGCGGGCATCGCTCGACACCGTGATCGCCAGGTGAGGCGCGCCGCCGCGGTCGCTTTCGCCCTACTCGTGGCCGCGTCGGCTTGTTCCAACGAATCGTCGGCGACCTCGACGTTGCCGCCAGCTGAATCAACAGTTGCGTCCGCGCCGCCGTCTGCTGCCGACACGACGCCAGCCGTCACCAGTCCGGCGCCCACGACCAGGGCACCGCCCGTTGCAGGTTGGCAACAGGTCACTGCGCCGGATGATTGCATGTGCGCCGACGGCAGCCCGTACAGCTATTGGATCCGCACGGCCAGCCCCACCAAGGTGGTGTTCTTCCTCCAGGGCGGGGGGGCGTGTGTTGACGCCGTGACATGCGGTTTCGGCAGCCGCACCTACCAGATGAACCTCATATCCGACGACGACCCCAACGGGTATTCGAATGGCATCTTCGATTTCGATGATGCTCGCAATCCGCTGGCCGACTACTCCTTCGTGTTCGCCTCGTACTGCACGGGCGATGTTCACCTCGGCACCGCCACGCACGAGTACAGCCCTGAGTTGACCGTGCAGCACAAGGGTGCGATCAACGCCTCGACCGCACTCAGGGCGCTCGCCGAGCAGTTCCCCGACACCACGCAGCTCGTCGTCGCCGGCGAGAGCGCCGGCTCACTGCCGACCCCGGTGTACGCCGGGCTGGCCCACGATCTCTTGCCCGACGCGGCTATCACCGTGCTCGCTGATGGGTCAGGGGCCTATCCCGGCGATCCCGCGGTCAATGCTCGGGTCGGCGCGTTGTGGGGCACAGAAGCCGCCATTCCGCCGTGGCCGGAGAACGAAGGATTGACCGCCGCCGACTGGGGCGCCCCCAATCTGTTCGTCCAGGCCGCCGCACACGATCCGCAGATCATCTTCGGCCGTCACGACTACGCATACGACTTCGTGCAGCAGATCTTCGCCGCGCTCATCGGCTATTCCGCCGCCGACCTGCTGTCAGCGATCGATGCCAACGAGGTGGAGATCGAGCAGGGCGGAGTCGATCTTCGAAGCTACATCGCCCCGGGCCAGGGACACACCGTGCTCGGCAGCCCGACCTTCTACACCGAGACGGTCGAAGGGGTGCCACTGGTCGATTGGGTCAGCGATCTCGTGCGCCGCCAACCCGATCTCGACGTGCACTGCACCGACTGCGTCGGGTAACCGCCTACGTGTCGTAGACCTCGGGGTGTTCGAGGGGATAGTTGAGCCAGGAGATCATCTGGCGTAGCTGCTCGTACGCTGCCAGGCGCGCCGTGTCGGATCCGTCGTCCTCTGCGTCGGCACACACCTTGTTCAGTCGACGCGACATCGTCGGCCCCAACTCCAAGAGACCGGAGGCGCCTTCGCTCGCCCAGCGGGCCATGACGTAGTGGACGATGGCTCCAATCGGGACATTGATGGAATCCGACAGGCCGCGCACGGTACGCAACGGGTCGACGTGTGCGTACAGGGCGATGTCGGCTTTGAGGTTGGCGTCCTTGTCGTCGTCGGGCCACGGGCCGCGCCAACCTTCGAGGGTGATCGTTTCGCTCATCATGGCGATCGTACGGCGATGCGCGAAGCTGCACCCCAATGGATCGCATCGTCGTGGTCGGAGCGTCGTTGGCGGGGCTGCGGGCGTGCGAATCGTTGCGTGCGGCGGGCTACGGCGGCACGATCACGGTGATCGGCGCCGAATCACATCAGCCGTACGATCGACCGCCGCTCAGCAAAGCATTGTTGAAGGGCGATTCGGAGCCTGATCGCATCCTCCTGCGCAAGCCAGAAGCGCTGGCCGGGTTGGAGCTCGATCTGCGGCTTGGTGTCGCCGCGATCGCACTCGACGTCGCCGGTCGAGCCGTAACGCTGCAGACGGGAGAGGTCGTCGCCGGTGATGGCGTCGTCATCGCCACCGGTAGCGCGCCACGGCCGCTGCCCAACCAGCCCGAACTCGACGGCGTGACCATGTTGCGCACGCTCGACGACTCCCTCGATCTGCGCCGACGCCTGGCTGGGCAGCCGCGGGTGGTGGTGATCGGTGCCGGCTTCATCGGTCTCGAGGTTGCCGCCACCGCAGCGCAGACCGGTTGCGCGGTGACCGTGTTGGAGGGCGCGCCCGCGCCACTGATGCGAGGGCTCGGTGCCGAGATGGGCGAAGTCGTAGCACGGGTGCACATCCGTCATGGCGTCGATGTGCAGTGCGGTGTGCAGGTCGCCGGAATCGAGGGTGAGCGCGGGCACGTCACTGGAGTGCGACTCGGCGACGGCGAGGTCGTTCCCGCCGACGTGGTGATCGTCGGCATTGGCGTGTCGCCTGCGACGGCCTGGCTCGCCGAGAGCGGGTTGGAACTGCGCGACGGCATCGTCTGCACCGACACCCTGCGTGCCGCGCCAGGGATCTATGCAGCCGGTGACTGCGCGCGATGGGTCAACGGTTTGTTCGGCGACGAAGGCGAGGAGATGCGGGTCGAGCATTGGACGAACGCCGCCGAACAGGGTGCCGCCGCAGCGGAGAACCTGCTCGCCGAGCTGGTCGGAGGTTCGCCAACCCCGTACGCACCCGTGCCGTTCTTCTGGAGCGACCAGTTCGACAGCCGCATCCAGTTCATCGGACGGGCGCATGGGGACGACGAGGTTCATGTCGTTGCCGGCGATGTCGACGGCAATTTCACTGCGCTGTATGGCCACGCCGGTCGATTGCGTGGCGTCCTCGGGGTCAATATGCCCAAGGTCGTCATGCCCTTCCGCAAAGTGCTGCTGGATCGGGCCTCTTGGCAGCACGCACTGCAGCACGCAGCGGGTATTGCTCAATAAAGCTGAGTAGTAGCAACTCAAGTTTTGTGTTGTTACCCTCAGAATCCATGCCCAATCTTGATACGTCCGATCTTGATACTCGCCAGCTCACCCTGCCGTTGCTGGCGGTGCCGACCGTCGTGCTGCCCGGCACGGTGTTCACCTTTGCCTTGTCGTCCAATGCGGCCCGCGCCGCGGTGCAAGCCGCCGCGGCCGGAGACGGCCGAGTGGTGCTGCACAACGAGGCGGCCGGCGACCTCGGCGTCGTGGCCCGTGTGCCCGACTCGGGCGCCATGCCGAATGGTGAAATGGCTGCCATCGTGCAGGCCGAGGTGCGGGCCCGAATCACGGGCCGTCATCCGAGCGATCGAGGCAGCGATCACGTCGACGTCGTGCTGCTGGCCGACGAGCGGCCGACCCCCCGGGTTGACTCGGCTGCGCGTGAACTGCGTGTTGTGCTGGAAGAGATCGCCAAACTGCGCGGCAGTCGCCGGCTGCCCGAGATCTTGCGAACGGTCGCCGAACCAGGCCAGTTGGCCGACACCGTCACGACGTGGAGCGAGGTTGATCTGGCCCACCACGTGGCTGTGCTGACCGCCATCGATATCGGCACGCGTGTCGATCTGGTCACCGAATGGGCCAAGGGCCACCTCGCCGAACTGCAGGTGACGGCGCAGATCCGTGCCGATGTCACCGAAGGCGTCGACAAGCAGCAGCGCGAGTACCTGCTGCGCCAGCAGTTGGCGGCCATCCGCAAGGAACTCGGCGAGGGCGACGACGATGTCGTCGAGCAGTACCGCGCCAAGATCGCCGAGTTGGATTTGCCAGAGAAGGCCGCCAATGCGGTCA
>JAYTZE010000620.1:0-2872 GCA_043742385.1 Ilumatobacteraceae bacterium | reverse complement strand
CTGCATGAGTCGGTCAACGACGAGTGGTCCTTCGTCCAGACGCTGCGACATCTCGTTTTTGCGATGGACAAGTGGTTCACGGCGCCGGTCCTCGGAGAACGCTTCCACCCGATCGGGTTGCCGAACACCGGCTCCGTCGACTTCCCGTGGCCCGGCCTCGATTACGACCTGACTCCGTCTGTCTCGGACGCTCTCGCCGTGCGCGCGGATCGGGCCACGCGATTTCGCGACTATCTCGCATCGGTTGCGACGACCGACTTCACACGACCCATCGACGTGCTCGAGAACGGCACGAACCCGCTGCACGAGTGCATCTACACCGTCTTTGAGGAAGAGTTCTGGCACAACCGCTACGCGCAGCGCGACCTCGCGCAGCTGGAAGCGGCGAAGTGAAACCGGGCTCGAGCATCACTGGCAGTACGCAGGGGCTCGGGCGACGTAGCCCTTCCATCAGGAGGCCGAATCAGCTCTGCCGACAAGCGCTAGTGGGAATCAACCAGCTGGCGGAATGTCTGACCATCCCTTGATGAGGCTGGCGTAGGCCTGTTTCGCCTCGGCAGAACGCAGGTGAAAGCCGTCGCTGGACATGCCGGAGATCTGTGGAACGAAGTCGGCCCAGTATCCAACCCTGACATTCGGGTAGTTGGCCGGCAGGCCGAGGATGCGGCTGTTGTTGCCCTCGATCCACTCGCGGTCGGCGCGGACGGTCAGGAACCAGACTGACTTCACTTCCTCCGCTGGGAGGTTCGCCATGATGGCTGCGAACGTCTCGTCAGAGACCTCGCCATTGGTACCGATGTGGATCACGACGGTGTTGCCAATACGACCTGCGGCGCGAAGTTGACCGACAACTTCGGCCAGATCTTTCCCCTGTCGGCTCTCGGCAGCGTCGACGACGAATCCCACCGCCTCGAGCTCCGCCTTTGCGCCCAGCATCACGGATTCGCCGATGGCGAGCGGAGGTCGTTGCTCGAGGGGAAGCGTGGTCGACGTCGTCGAAGATGACGACGTGGTCGACGCAGTGGTTTGTGGAGCAGTCGAGCCATCGACCGGCAGGGACGCGACCGTGTCGACGGGTGACGAATTGGGAGGTGTGGACTCGGTCGTTGCCGTTGCTGCCGCGAGATCGCACTCGACCTGTCCGACGCACTGGTTCGGCGCCAGCGCGATGCTGGCACCGGCAAAGCCGACGAGCGCGACCACTGCGACGAAAATTCCGAGCAACCTTCGCCGCCGTTGGTAGACCTCGGCGGTCCGTCGTCGGTGGTCGCGCAGCGTCTCTGCGATCCGGCCCTCGCGGATGGGCAGTTCGACGAAGCGATAGCTGGCCTCGGTGATCGGGATCGTCAGGATGATCGCCAGAGCGAACTGCGACAGAGTTAAGGGTTGGCCGGCTTCGCTGCGGATGATCTGGTAGATCGGCCAGTGGTACAGGTACAGGCCATAGCTGCGGGTGCCCGCCCAGTTCAGGACCGACGTACCGAGCACGCGACCCAGACCGCTGCCTTCGTGGGTGACGCCGGCGATCACCGCGATGGTGGCGATTCCGGTCAACACGAAGCCGCCTCGGAACAGCCGTGGATCGAACCTGATGCCGAACTGTTGTCCCCCCTCCGAGAGCCACAGTGTCCATGTCAACCATCCCAGCACCACCAAGCCGAACGCACCGATCACGTCGAGGGTGCGGGCTCTGTCGCGCATCGGTCCGCGCGCCACCGCCGAAGGTCGCCACACGATCGCAAACGCGGCACCGCTCAGCAATCCGCCGGCACGACTGAACGTTCCCAGATACAGCGATTCGTTGATGCTGATACAACGACCGAACAGCGACCAATAGCCTTCGCGTTGACTAGCGGTACACGTTGCGGCGACGTCTCCGCTGTGGAAGAACACCGCCATCGCCAGGGCCACTGCGACAGCGGTGCCGGCAAACCACATCGCAACTCTCGGCAAGTCGCGTCCAGACCGCCGGACAAGCGCTGCCACCATCACCAGTGGCCAGAGCAAATAGAACTGTTCCTCGACGGCGAGCGACCAGAGGTGGCGCAGCGGAACGAACGCCTCGTTCGCTGTGTAACCCTGGCCGACAGCAATCTGATACCAGTTGCTGATGTAGAACATGCCGCCCAAGAAGTCGCCCCGCGTCCGTCCCATCGGAGTCCGCTCGAACACCGACATGTACACGGCAAGGCCGGCCATCATGACGAACAACGCAGGCAGCAGGCGACGAAATCGGCGCATCCAGAACTGACGAAGACTGATGCGACCCTCACGTTGGAACTCGCCGAGCAACAACAGCGTGATGAGGTAGCCGCTGATGACAAAGAACACCTCGACTCCAAGGAATCCGCCCGAGAGCCACTGGTGGTCGGCGTGGTAGATCATCACCGCGATGACGGCAACTGCGCGTAACCCGTCGAGCCCAGGCAGATAAGGCAGACGACCGATCTGCTGCTGCGGCGTGCGCGTGACCTCGTTGTACATCGAGGCATCAGTATCGTTCATGGACTGCCGTTGGGTCTCGGCAATCGCGGGTCGCTTGCCTTCACGATCGACCGGGGGCATAATTGAGCGCAACAGTAACGGTTGGACTTCGGGCACACGAGCGTCTGGAGACGACTATGCCAGTTCGAAGGTTTTCAATCCGCTCGGTTGTTGCCGGCGTGGTCATCCTGCTGACGTTTGCAGGCGTGTCCGTGGCGATGACCGGGACAGCACAAGCTGCCGTGTCCGTAACTCGCGCCGAGGTCAGCGGGAGCAGATTGCGGATCGATGGTCGAGCGGTCGCGCGCCGGGCGATCACCGTTGATGGCGTGCAGATGGCGACGAGCAGTAGTGCGGGCTCGTTCAAGATCGACAGGTCCGGTTACAC
>JAYTZE010000619.1:0-2873 GCA_043742385.1 Ilumatobacteraceae bacterium | reverse complement strand
GCTTGCCGGCAGCCTCTTCTTCGTCCCAGTGAGCACCATCAAACACCGGGGTGGCGATGAAGGTGCTGGGCTTGGTGTTGGGCCGTGTCTTCGACTCGGTGCCGCGGATGGGCTCGTCGCCGACCTGCTTGCCGTTCTTGACATCTTTCCAACCCCAACGAGCCGCGTAGCCGAGGTGCGCTTCGAGCACCTGACCAACGTTCATACGGCTGGGCACGCCGAGCGGGTTGAGAATGATGTCGACGGCAGTGCCATCGGCCATGTATGGCATGTCTTCGATCGGCAGGATCTTGGAGATGACGCCCTTGTTACCGTGGCGACCAGCCAGCTTGTCGCCGACCGAGATCTTGCGCTTCTGGGCGACATAGACCCGCACCAGTTCGTTGACGCCAGGCGGCAGTTCGTGGCCGTCTTCGCGAGTGAACACCTTGACGTCGATGACCTTGCCGCTCTCTCCGTGGGGCACCTTGAGTGAGGTGTCGCGCACCTCGCGGGCCTTCTCACCGAAGATGGCGCGCAGCAGGCGCTCTTCCGGTGTCAGCTCGGTCTCGCCTTTCGGAGTGACCTTGCCGACCAGCACATCGCCGGGACCGACCTCGGCGCCGACGCGGATGATGCCGCGGTCGTCGAGATCGCGAAGGATGTCGTCGCTGAGGTTGGGGATGTCACGAGAGATTTCCTCCGGACCCAACTTGGTGTCGCGGGCGTCGACTTCGTGCTCGTGGATGTGGATCGAGGTGAGCACGTCGTCTTTCACGAGGCGTTCGCTCAAGATGATGGCGTCCTCGAAGTTGTAGCCCTCCCACGGCATGAGGGCGACCAGCAGGTTCTTGCCAAGGGCGAGCTCGCCGTGATCGGTCGATGGACCGTCGGCGATGATCGTGCCCTTCACGACCTTGTCGCCTTCTTTGACCAGGGCGCGATGGTTGATGCACGTGTCTTGGTTGCTGCGACGGAACTTACTGAGCGGGTACACCCGCTTACCGCCGGGTTGCCCGTCGCTCACCTTGTACGTCACCGTGATCGATGAACCGCTGACCTCGGTGATCTCGCCGTCGCCCGTGGCCTGGATCAGATCGGCGGCGTCGCGTGCTGCCCGGTCTTCGATTCCGGTGCCGATGTACGGAGCCTCGGCTCGCACCAGCGGAACGGCCTGGCGTTGCATGTTGGCGCCCATCAGGGCACGGTTGGCGTCGTCGTGCTCGAGGAACGGGATCAGTGCCGTAGCAACCGAAACGATCTGCTTCGGGCTGACGTCCATGAGCTGCACCTCGATCGGCGGCACCGAGGCGATGTCGGTGGTGGCACCGAAGAAGCTCTCGGCCTCCAGCATCTTGCGCAGGTCTTCGAGGCTTGCAGCCTGTGGGCTGCGGCGCACGAGCACGCGCGCGTCCTTGAAGGTGCCGTCGGCATTGATCGGCGTGTTGGCCTGGGCGACGACGTAGTTCTCTTCCTCGTCGGCTGCCATATAACGGATCTCACCCGAGACCTTGCCGTTCTTGACGACCCGGTACGGCGTCTCGATGAAGCCGTAGGGGTTGACGCGGGCAAACGTGCTGAGCGCACCGATGAGGCCGATGTTCGGGCCCTCCGGAGTCTCGATGGGGCACATGCGGCCGTAGTGGCTGAAGTGCACGTCGCGGACTTCGAAGCCGGCACGCTCGCGGCTGAGACCGCCAGGCCCGAGCGCCGACAGGCGGCGTCGGTGGGTGAGGCCCGACAGTGGGTTGACCTGGTCCATGAACTGCGACAGCTGGGACGTTCCGAAGAACTCCTTGATTGCGGCCACGACCGGGCGGATGTTGACCAACGTGGTCGGGGTGATGGCCTCGACATCTTGGGTAGTCATGCGCTCGCGGACAACGCGCTCCATGCGGCTCAAGCCGATTCGCACCTGGTTCTGGATCAGTTCGCCGACGCTGCGGATACGACGGTTGGCGAAGTGGTCCTGGT
Source organism: Ilumatobacteraceae bacterium (assembly GCA_043742385.1). Taxonomy (GTDB): domain Bacteria; phylum Actinomycetota; class Acidimicrobiia; order Acidimicrobiales; family Ilumatobacteraceae; genus JAENVT01. The sequence goes on along the minus strand of JAYTZE010000619.1, from coordinate 920 downwards.
CGTCGAGGCGATAGCCGGGCTCCTGCTTGACGAGGTGCAGCATGTAGCTGACCGCGGCGACGATCTCGTTGGGACGCAACACGTCGGTGTCGTCGGGATCGCTGTTCATGCTGCGCTTGGTCGGGTCGTCGCCCTCGCTGCGGAAGAACGAACCGAGCTCGCGAGTGCCCTTGCCGAAAAGCGCGTCGAGCTTGGCAACCTCGCCACCGAGCTTGCGGTCGAGCTTGTAACGCCCGACGCGGCTGAGGTCGTAGCGGCGGTTTTCGAAGAAGGCGTTGCGGAAGTACGCACGCGCCGACTCGACGGTCGGCGGCTCGCCCGGACGGGCTCGCTTGTAGATCTCGACCAGCGCCTCGTTCTGTGTGGGGGCGACGTGCTTTTCCTTCTCCCACTGGCCTTCGAGGAAGTCGAACTGGGCGACGAAGCGCTCGAGGAAACCGGGAGCGTGCTCTTCGTCATATCCACATGCCCGGAGCAAGGTGAAGATGCCCATGCGCCGCTTGCGGGCGACGCGGGTGCCGGCGGTGACGTCTTTGCCAGGCTTGTGCTCGACGTCGAACTCCAGCCATTCACCCCGATACGGGTGCACCGTGCCCTTGACGAGTTGGTGCTTGCTGAGGTTACGAAGTCGGAACCGCTCGCCAGGCTCGAAGATCACGCCGGGGCTGCGCACGAGCTGCGACACGACGACACGCTCCGTGCCGTTGATGATGAACGTGCCCTTCTCGGTCATCATCGGGAAGTCGCCCATGAACACGGTCTGCTCCTTGATCTCGCCCGTGTTGCGGCCCATGAACCTGGCGCGCACGAAGATCGGCGCGCTGTAGGTCATGTCCTTCTCTTTGCACTCGTCGACGGAGAACTTCGGCGGCGGCCGCAGGTCCTCATCGTCGGGCTCGAACTCCAGTTCGAGCTGCAGC
>JAYTZE010000618.1:0-1300 GCA_043742385.1 Ilumatobacteraceae bacterium | reverse complement strand
CGGAAAGGGCAGTGTGCACGTTGCCGCCGGTGTTCTGCACCGCCATGTCGACGATCGTGGTGACACCACCCCACGCGGCTGCGCGGGTGCCGGTCTCGAACGAGTCGCTGGCCAGGGTGCCGCCGAAGGGCATCTCCATGTGTGTGTGCACGTCGATGCCGCCGGGGATCACGTACTTGCCGATCGCGTCGATGACGCGGTCGCAACCCTCTTCGGTGAAGTAGCCCGGAGCACCGAGCGCTGTGATGGTCTCGTCGGTGATCAACACGTCTTGGGCGATCACGCCGGTGGTCGAGATGACGCGACCGTTCTTGATGAGCGTTGTGGCCATGTCAGCGCTCGACCAGTTCGTCGTATGCGTCGGGGCGGCGATCGCGGTAGAACGCCCATCGGTCGCGGACCAGCTTGATCTTGTCGATGTCGAGGTCGCGGACGATCAGTTCGGGCTTGTATGCGTCGCCGACCTCGCCGACGAACTTGCCCTCCGGGTCGACGAAGTAGCTCTGCCCGTAGAAGTCGTTCTCACCGAGCGGCTCGATGCCGACACGGTTGATCGCCCCGACGTAATACATGTTGGCGACGGCGGCAGCGGGTTGCTCGATCCGCCAGATGTACTCGCTGAGACCGCGATGCGTCGCAGACGGATTGAACACGATCTCTGCGCCGTTGAGCCCGAGTGCCCGCCAACCCTCCGGGAAGTGACGGTCGTAGCAGATGTACACCCCGACCTTGCCGACGGCAGTCTCGAAGATGGGGTAGCCGCCATTTCCGGGACGGAAGTAGAACTTCTCCCAGAAGCCCTTTGTCTGGGGGATGTGCTGCTTGCGAAACTTGCCGAGGTACGTGCCATCGGCATCGATCACTGCGGCGGTGTTGTAGTACATGCCCGCCTGCTCGTGTTCGTACATCGGCAGCACCATCACCATGCCGAGTTCTTTGGCGATGCTGCAGAATCGCTGTGTCGTTGGGCCGTCGGGAATCAGTTCGGTGTAGCTGTAGTACTCGGTGTCTTGCACCTGGCAGAAGTACGGCCCGTAGAACAGCTCCTGGAAGCAGATCACCTGCGCGCCTTCGGCTTTGGCGTCGTGCGTCGCCTGCTCGTGTTTGTCGATCATCGCCTCCTTCGTCCCGGCCCAGTCGGTTTGGAGGAGCGCTGCTCGCACGATGTTCGGCATGCCCGCGATCGTAATGTCACCCTGCGGGGCGCACAATAACTGGATTGTTACCGTACATTCAGTTCACGCGGCAGAAACAGACCCGCTGGCCTGTGTCAATCGCACACGCCTGGCACCGGGACGAT
>JAYTZE010000617.1:0-2876 GCA_043742385.1 Ilumatobacteraceae bacterium | reverse complement strand
GAGCGTGGGCGATGGTGCTGTCGTTTGCGGCCTACCGGCAGAGTCTCGATACCAGTTTTGAGGTCGGTACACAGGTGCACGCCGATCTATTCCGCTATCCCGGCGCCGTCGCCCTTCGTGTGTTGGTGGGTCCGCGCCACAGCGAGCCGCAGCCGGCACTGGCCCTGGCCGGGTCGATCGGCGGGTCGTCGATCGCCGAAGCCTGTGCCCAGATCGGCGTGGCGCTGGCCGCGGAGCCATGGCTCGAGCGCTACCCCCTGTGCGTTGTCGCCGCGCCGACGCGTTCCGCCGGGAGATGGCTGCTGACCGATTCCACCGGGTCGCTGCCGCTCGTCGTCGACACCACCGTGGGCACGTTGCTGGCGTGCAGTGCGGGTCGCCCGGCAACTGTGACGGCGGAGTGGACCGCTGCGGGGCTGGTGCCGCTGACCGTGCACCTCGCTGACCGTGCGGTCGACGTCGGGCCCGTCGCCGACCCGTCGTTCGTGGGGGTCGCATCATGACGGTCGCGATCAGTCTCAGCGACTACTGGCGCGAGATGGTGACCGTCGCCCTGCTCGGTACTGATCGACGCGATCCGCCTGCCCCGCCTTCTGGGGGTCTCGCCGACCTGGCCGCCGACGACCCGCAGCGCACATCATCGCAACGTCTATTGCAGCAGGTGGCCGGGTGCGCCGTGGCTCAGCGAGCCGGCGTGCTGCCTGGCCACAGCGCGCGACTCCTCGCCCCACCAGACCTTGATCCGCGGCCCCTCACGCCACCCGCTGCCAGCGCTACGTGGCGGCGCGTCGTGGTCGATTGGCCGGTGCTGGAAGACGAATGGATGCTGGCCGTGATCCACAGCGGCCGCCGCCTTGCACCCGAGCTGGTGGTGCCGCTGCTGGCTCGACATCGAACCGACGCCACTCGCCATGCCCGTGTCCTGGTGGCATCCGGGCCGCTCGGGCAGTGGATGATCGAATGGTCTCCGCGGTTGGCATGCACGGCGAAGCGGCCGGCCGTGATGGAGGCGATCGGCGAGCTGCCCGAGTTGGCGATCGTGCCCGACCTGTTGCCGGTGCTCTGGGCCACGCCGAAGCAAGCCGCGCACACCATCGCCGGCGGTCTCTCGTCGGGAGTGTTCGGCGTCAGCCACCGAGCTGTGCTCGTCAACCTCGTAGCGCGCATCCAACCAGCATCGCTGCCGACGTTGGCCGAGGCGATTGGTCGCGTCGATCCATCGCAGCCCAGCATTGGCCTGGCGTTCGCACTGGCCGACCTCGCTCGACTGCGCCATGAGATGCTCACTGAACTGGAGCCAGCATGAGTTCTGCCGTCCTACGACCCCACGCCGAGCACGAGTTCGCCCACGAGCTGAGCGCCCTTGCCGCGGCCGACGACCGCGAGCGGCCACCCAACTGGCGGCTCTCGCCGTGGGCCGTGGTCACGTATTTGCTGGGAAGCTCGCCCGCCGACACGCTTCCCGACGGCACCGTCATCAGCCCGAAGTACGTCGGTCAGCGACGGCTGATCGAGATCGCCGTCGCCACGCTGGCCACCGACCGGGCTCTGCTGTTGCTCGGCGTTCCCGGCACCGCCAAGACCTGGGTCAGCGAGCACCTGGCCGCGGCCATCAGTGGCGACTCCACTCTGTTGGTGCAGGGCACCGCCGGCACGGCCGAGGAAAGCCTGCGATACGGATGGAACTATGCCCGGCTGCTGGCCGAGGGGCCTAGCGAAGCAGCACTGGTGCCCAGTCCGGTGTATCGAGCGATGCGGGCCGGCTCGATCGTGCGCGTCGAAGAACTCACCCGCATGCCCAGCGATGTGCAAGACGCGCTGGTGACCGTGCTCAGCGAGAAGACGCTGCCTGTGCCCGAACTGGCCAGCGAGATCCAGGCTGTGCCTGGCTTCAACCTCATCGCCACCGCCAACGACCGAGACCGCGGTATCAACGACCTGTCGGCCGCATTGCGCCGCCGCTTCAACACGGTCGTGCTGCCGCTACCGGCCGACCCCGACGAAGAGGTTGCGATTGTGCAACGACGCGTGGCCGAGATGGGCGTCGCGCTGCGCTTGCCCAAGGTGCCAGCCGCCGACGAAGAGATCCGTCGGGTCGTGACTGTGTTCCGCGAGTTGCGCACTGGTGCGACAGAGGATGGCCGGGTCAGCCTGAAGGTGCCCAGCGGATCACTGTCGACCGCTGAGGCGATCTCGGTGGTCACCAACGGATTGGCGCTGGCCGCTCACTTCGGTGACGGTCAGTTGAACGCGGCCGATGTCGCCGCTGGCATCGTCGGAGCGGTGGTGAAAGATCCGGTGCACGACACGGTGGCCTGGCGCGAATACCTCGAGGCCGTGGTTCGCGACCGAGCCGGCTGGAACGACTTCTACGAAGCATGCCGAGAGCTGTAGGGATCCGTGACGCCGACGGTGCAGCTGCTGGGGATCCGCCACCATGGGCCCGGGTCAGCTCGGTCGGTGGTGCGCGCCCTCGACGCCCTCGAACCTACCGCGGTATTGGTCGAACTCCCGGCCGATTGCGAGGCCGCGCTGCAGTGGGTGGGCAACGAGCACCTCGTTCCACCGGTCGCGCTGCTCGGCTACGTGGTCGACCGTCCACAGCGGGCCGCGTTCTTGCCGTTCGCCGAGTTCAGCCCGGAATGGCAGGCGTTCGCGTGGGCCCAGCGACACGCCGTCGTTGTACGGGCAATGGATCTACCCATGCAACAATCGCTGGCCGGGCACGCCGACGACGACGATGACGACGAACTGGATCTGACGACAACGATCGGCGACCCGTTGGCCGCGCTGGCCGAAGCAGCAGGCGATCCCGATCCCGAGCGTTGGTGGGACGACGTGATCGAGCACCGCGGCGACGGCACACCGGCGTTCGA
>JAYTZE010000616.1:0-5697 GCA_043742385.1 Ilumatobacteraceae bacterium | reverse complement strand
CCACCGTGTCGGACCAAGCCGTGGCGGACATCGCCAGGAATGGCCCGGCGCTGATTGGCCTCATCACCACCCTGGCCTTTCTCGCCGCGCTGCGCAGTGGGGCGCAGGGCGGCCCGCTCGCACTGGAAGCGCCCGACGTCGCCTACGTCATGCTCTCACCGGTGGATCGAATGCGAGCGTTGCTGCGCCCCGTCACACAACGGGCCCGCAGCGCGGCGGCGCTTGCCGGCACCTTCGGCGCGATCGTCGGACAGTTGGCCGGCAGACGACTACCCGGCACCCCCGTGGCCTGGGCAGCAAGCGGCGCGGCGTTCGGCATCACCACTGCACTGCTGTGGGCCGGCACAGCGCTGATCTCCCACGCCATCCGCATGCCCCTGTGGCTGGCCACGTCGATCGGTCTCGTCGGATTGGCGTGGCAAGGCGCGGCGTTGGCGTGGCATCTCCCCGGGCCAGCCAACCTCGATGGCAGCCTGGCCATGTGGGGTTGGCGGCAGCATCCGATCGATCTCGTCGCGCCGCTGCTGGCCGTCTTCGTGCTGCTCGTCGGCGTGGGCATGCTGCAACAGACATCGCTCGATGCGCTTGCCCGGCGCAGCAGCCTGGTCGCCCAGCTCCGTTTCGCCGTGACCATGCAGGACCTGCGCACCGTCATCTTGCTGCGCCGTCAGTTGAACCAGGAACAGACGCGCGGTACGCCGTGGATGTCGGTGCCACGATGGATCCGGCAGCCGATTCCCCGGCGCGGCATCGCCAGCATGGCTCGCTTTCCGGCAACTCGACTGGTGAGAATGACGGCCTTCGCGGCGATGGCAGGCGTCTTGCAAGCCATGGTTGTACGTGGCACCACGCCCGCTGTCATCGGCACCGCGTTGATGCTGTTCGTGCTGGGCCTCGAAGCGATGGAACCACTGTCGCAAGAGGTCGACCAACCCGACCGCACCGAGAGCCTGCCGATCGAGCGCGGCGAGTTGCTCGTGCGACACCTCATCGCTCCGACCATCGCCCTCGTGCCCTTCGCCGCGATCGCCGCGGCCAGCGCCGTTGCCGTGCTCGGCACCACCCGGGCCATCGCCCCAGCAGCCATCCTCGCCCTGCCGACGATTCTCGCGGGTGCCGGTGGTGGCGTGGTCAGCATCGTGCGCGACGCGCCCGACCCTGCCAAGGGCACGTCGCAGCAGGCCTTCGTTCCGCCGGAGATGGCCGGCATCTCGAGCGCGCTGCGCATCGGCCTGCCGATCCTGATCAGTGCACTCGCCGCCAGCACGGTCTTACTCGTTCGCCAGGCCGAGCGACTCGGTAACTCGCCCGCTGGTGCCGCGCTGCGCGGCGCGGTGGGCGCGTGCCTGTTGATCTTCCTCATCGGCTATTGGGTGCGGCGACGGGATCAGTGGCGGCGCAAGATTCGCCAGTTCATGTCCGATGGCCAGTCCTACACCAAGCAGCAGCGGAGCACCCCCGCATGACCGAACTGGCGACTCGCCAATTGATGAAGACCTACGGCGATCGGCCGGCGCTGGAGCCGCTGACACTCGACATCGCTTCGGGCGCGAAGGTGGCCCTTGTCGGTCACAACGGCAGCGGCAAGACCACGCTGATGAAGATGGCGGCCGGTTTGCTCGATCCCACCGAGGGCAGTGTGTTGATCGGCCGCCACGCCGCAGGCAGCCAAGAGGCTCGTCGGTTGCTGTCGTGGCTCAGTGATTCGCCGACGTTCTACGACGACTTGTCGCTGTGGGAGCACCTCGAGTTCGTCGCCCGGTTGCACGGCGTCACAGATTGGCAAGAGCGCGCCGACGCACTGCTGGAACAGATCGGCCTCACCGCTCGGCGCGACGACATACCTACTACTTTCAGCCGCGGCCTGCGCCAGAAGGCCGCCATCAGTCTGGCCTTCATCCGACCCTTCCAATTGATGCTGGTCGACGAGCCCTTCGTCGGCCTCGACGAACCCGGCAAGCAAGCCCTGCTCGCCATGCTCGATGCGGCAGCGCAGCGCGGGGCGACCATGGTGATCGCAACGCACGAACTGGCATTCGTGAAGCAGGTCGGCCGCTTGTTGGCGCTGCGCGACGGCGAGTTGGTGTACGACGGCTCGCCCTCCGACACTGACGTGCACGCCCTCGTGCTTCCCAGCTGAGCCGGACCTTCGAAAAGTCGTCGTCAACCTGTCACCGAGGTGATCGCAACCGCCGTCGCGGACACTACGCTCTCGGTCCATGCAGGAATTCGAATCGATCAGCGCCTCGTCCTACGATCCGTCGGCTCTCGCCGCCAAGCTCACCGCCAAGGCCGCTGAGGGTTGGTCGGTCGTCGCCATCGTCCCGACGGGTGGCGATGTCACCGCGTTCTTGTCCCGCGACAAGGGTGGCGAAGGCGATTCGGCAGAGACGACCGACGCAAAGCCGACCGATTCAAATGCAGGCGAGCCGGCGTCGGCCGAGAAGCCCGGCGACGACAAGCCCGGCGACGAGAAGCCCGGCGACGACAAGCCCGGCGACGACAAGCCCAGCGACGACAAGCCCGGCGACGAGGCTCCTGCACCCGCACTTCCCGCCAAGACCGGCTCAGAACCGAAGGCCGAAGCGGTCAGCGAGCCGTCGGGATGGGCAATAGCTCCCGAGCCCGTCACGCCCACACCCGAGCCCACCGGCGCGCAGCCGACCATCGGCATCCAGCCGACATCGACGTACCAACCCGCAGTCACGCCCAGCGGCGAGCCTGCGCCGGCGGCGGCTCCCGCAATTGTGGTGCCTGCCGCGGTCGCCCCGACACCCGACCCTGCACCGGCCCCCGCAGTTCCGGCCGGCTGGTACGCCGACCCGGCGGGCCGATTCGAGTTGCGCTACTGGGATGGCAGCACCTGGACCGAGCATGTGTCTCGCGCCGGCCAGCAGTTCACCGATCCTCCCGTCGCCTGACGTCATCGGCTCCAGAGCCAACCAGGCGGGCGGCGAAGCCTGAACGCCGACGTCGCTCACTAGCCTCGATTCGAATGCGCGCCACATCGGTCGGTCACGCCGGCATCTTGATCGACACCGTCGACGGGTCGATCCTGTGCGACCCGTGGTTCCTGCCGGCCTTCTTCGGATCGTGGTTCGTATTCCCGCGCAACGATCAACTCTCGGCCGAGTTGATGGAGCGCATCGAACACCCGGACTATCTGTATATCTCCCATCTGCACGCCGATCACCTCGACGAGCCGTGGCTCGCCGATCACGTCGACCGCAACACGACGGTGCTCGTACCCGGGTATCCGACGCGAGAACTCGAGCGCAGGATCCGCTCGCTCGGCTTCGACAACATCGTTCGCACGACCGACGGCGAGGAGCTGGCGCTTGGCCCGAACCTGCGCGTCGCGATCCACGTTGAGACCAGCATCACCGATGGACCTGGCGGCGACTCGGCCCTCGTCGTCGGCGACGGAACGGCGCGGCTGGTCAACCAGAATGATTGCCGCACCGACGATATCGACGCGCTGCGCGCGCACGGCCCGGTGGATCTCCATTGGCTGCAGTTCAGCGGCGCCATCTGGTACCCGATGGTCTACGACGAACCACTCGAACGCATGCGCGAACTGGTCGACGCCAAGGTCACCAGCCAGTTCGCCAGAGCAATGCGCTACGTCGAGGCACTGGGCGCACGAGCGGTCGTGCCGAGCGCGGGGCCACCGGCATTCCTCGACCCCGAGCTGTTTCGACTCAACGTGATCAACGGTGACGAGTTGAGCATCTTCCCCGACCAGCCGAGTTTCATGAGCCGGCTGGCTTCTGCCGGACGCCGCGGGGTGCTGGCCATACCCGGCACCGCCATCGACATCACGACAGATTCCATCACGGTCACCCACCCGATTCCCGATGCGGCCGTCGACGCGATATTCGACCACAAGGCCGACTACCTCCGCCGGTATCAGGCTGACTGGATGCCATGGCTCACCGACATGCATCGCAGCTGGAATCCGCCCAGTACCGATCTGCTGACAACGCTGAAGGCCTGGTGGGAGCCGCTGCTGGCGATGGCGCCATCGCTTTGCAGCGGCGTCGGGGATCGGTGCTTGCTCCGCGCCGGCGACCTCGCAGTGATCATCGACTTCCCGCTGGGCGAGGTGCGCGAGTACGCCGGCGAGAGTCATGCGTTTCGCTTCGAGATCCAGCGCGAGCTGGTCGAAACCGTTGTCGCCCAACGCTCGGTCGATTGGAGCAACGCCTTGTTCCTGTCCTGCCGGTTCCGGGCATGGCGGGCCGGCCCGTTCAACGAATACGTCTACAACTTCTTCAAGTCGTTGTCACTCGAGCGCATGCGCCGCACCGAGGCCGAAGCCAGGCAACGCCTCGATCCGAGGCGCGACGACCTGGCCGGCGAGGAGATCAGGATCGGCGACTACATCGTCGAGCGGCTGTGTCCACATCGTCAGGCCGATCTCAGCGTGTTCGGCGAAATCGACGACCACGAGATGGTCTGCACCCTGCACGGCTGGCGGTTCGATCTCGAAACCGGTCGCTGCTTCACGGCCGACGATCGCCGATTGCGCATCCGTCGAGCTGACGACTGATTCAAGCTCGGCGGAGATCTTGCCGATAAGGGTTCATGCGAAGGTCTGGTGGATATCAAGTCCGCATCGGAAACAGATGGCAGACGGTCCTCGACACGTGGCTGGTCAGGATCCAGCTCGATGCCGGGCAGCAGCTCGAGCTCAGCGTCGTCGATGCGGCCTCCGACGTCGTCGAGACTCTGCACACCCGACGCCGTGGGCTGCGTGGCGCACTGCGCCGGCTCGGTAACACCACGGGCGACCTCGGCTGGCCGCTCGACCAGCTCAACACCTGGATTGCCGAACTCTCGACCTTGACCGGTCGCTCACGCCGCACCGAGCTGCGCTCCTTCGAATCGGTCGCGGCCCTCGCCGAGGGCTGGGCAGAGCGATACGTGCGTGGCGCGCACTCGGGTGTGTGCAGCGATGCCGTCACCGGTCTCGGTACCCCAGCGGTGCTGCGCATTCGGCTCAAGGAGATCTATCAGCACTGTCGCGCCTTCGGGATCGCTCCGAACGATGCCTATTGCTTCGTGATCGTCGACGCCGACACCGCCGACCTCGCCCCGTTCGAACGTGACGCCGTGATGGTGACCACCGCCGGTGTTGTTGGCGACATCTTTGGTGCCGGCGAAACGATCATCCGACACCGCGGCCGCGTCCTCGTGCTGGCCAGCAAGTCGGAATCGACGCGCTACCGAACGTCCATGCTGGTCGAAGCGCTGCAAGCTGCTCCCATCACCCGTTCGGCCGATCTCACCGTGTGGAGCGACGAGCTACCGACATCGACGCTCGATCTCGACCGTCATCTCCGTGAATTGGTCGGTTGACAGCCCGAACTAGCTGTGTACCCACACCGTGATGCGTAGCGGCATGAGGTTCTGATCCCAGATGAAGTCCATCGCGCCCGTGCTCAGTCGCACACAACCGTGTGACGCTGGATAGTTCGGCACGTTGGTCATGCCGTGGACGGCAACGCCGCCGCGGAAGTACTTGGGCCGGTAGATCTTGCCGAGATCGCCCTCCCACCAGCCCTCCGGGCGCTCGCGGGTGGTGCGGAACAAGCCCTCCGGCGTGACCGCATCGCCTTTTTCGATCTTGGTCGGATCCTTCTGATTGACCGCCTCGTAGGGGATGCCGCTTCCCGTGGAGGTGTTGAACGTCCA
>JAYTZE010000615.1:0-1302 GCA_043742385.1 Ilumatobacteraceae bacterium | reverse complement strand
GAGCCCTCCCGCCAGTCGCCGACGAAGTCGACGTCGAATCGCCCGACGACGTGCCGTATCTGGGCACGCCGCGCGTTGGAGCTTGTCGGCCGGCGCTCACCCTGTACATAGACCAACTCGCCGGCCTGCCGGTCGATCAGCCGGCGCCTCGGTGATCCGTATGCCCACACATCGAATCGCTCGCTGACGACCTCGACCGTGACGCGCAGCCCGCTGCCGAATGGTGCCGGGTCGCCAACGAGCGTGACCCACCCCGAATAGTCGCCGACGTGCCGGGGTGAAGCAGATTGCCAATTGACCTGTGAACGCCAACCACCGGCGAGGCCGATCACGAGGCACGTCACGAGCAGCGCTGGTCGCTTGCTCACGATCAGCGACGCCACTGCGACGGCTCCGATCCACAGCAATGCCTGCGTCCAGACACCCACGACCGCCGCGAGCGTGACCATCGCGACGGCGCCATCGTCGAACGGGTGCCGCCGACCATCACCCTGCACGTCGTACGCTCGGATCATCGACGCCCTGCCGCGAATGAATCAACCCGTGCCGTTGGGACCGCGCGCATACCGCTCGAAACTCCGCGGCACCGGCCCAGTGGTCGCTCTCGTGCCTCCGGGCGCGCTCGGTGTGTTCTCGCTGTTACTACTGCGCGGCCACACATCACTGGGCCGAGGCGTTGCTGGATTCCTGACTGCAGTGCTGGCAGCGCCCGGGCTCCTGGTTGCTGGAGCCCCGCTTCGGTCTGGTGGCGGTGTCTACCTGGGCGCAGTGGCTGGCAGCGCCATGCTGTGGATGATCGTTGGAGCCGTTGCTGCGAGGCGGGCAACGCGTCTACCTGTTGCATCGTGGCGTGACTTTTGGCGCGAGTACGCGTGGCTGGCAGTCGGTGTCTGGCTTGGGGTCCTTGCCGCCCTGGCCGCTGTAGATCTGATATTTGGGCGAGCGCTGTTCTGATCACACCGTCACCAGGCCGCGCAAGGCGTCGAGCTTGGCCGGGCCGATACCGCGGACGTCGCCGAGTTGATCGACAGCTTGGAACGGCCCGTTCTGCTGCCGGTGAGCCACGATTGCGGCCGCCGTGGTGGGGCCGACGCCCGGTAGCACGTCGAGTTGATCTGCGGTCGCGGAGTTGACGTTGACCGGCCCCGCAGCAACGGTGTCGTCAACCGCGGAGTCGACGCCGATCACGGCTGGGATCGCCTCGCCAACCTTCGGCACGTAGATCCGCTCACCATCGTGCACGGTTGCCGCAAGGTTGACAACATTGAGGTCGGCGTCTGCGGCTGCACCACCAGCCGCATT
>JAYTZE010000614.1:0-2878 GCA_043742385.1 Ilumatobacteraceae bacterium | reverse complement strand
GTTCGGTCGGCGGCACCGTCGGTTCAGCGATCGCGCCGGTCTCAATCATCGGCTTTCCCGATGTGGCGGTAGCGACCGCTTTGCCAATCGACTCGATGGGCTCGGTGCTCGTTGTGGTTGGCTCGTCGATGGTTTCGGTCACGGGCGTGTCCGCCGGCACCACCCTGTCCGGCGGATCGTTGGTGATCCGCTCCATTGCAAACGCCGAGCCGCCGACCAACACGATGCTGGCTGCCGCGACCGCAACCCAGCGCGGCCGAAAGGTGTGCACCTCGTTCGGCACCGGCGTCACCGTCGGCATGAACACCGCGTCGGGGTCGGAGTGCGGATGTATCGACGAGGCAACCTCGTCGAGTAGGGCGGTGAGGTGTTGTTCGAAGGTGTTCATCGGAGGTCTCCCAACTTGCGCTGCAGGGTTTCGAGGCCCCGCTTGTTGTGTGTGCGGACGGAACCGATCGACACGTCGAGCGTGGCGGCGATCTCGCCCTCGGTCATGCGCAACCAATGGCGCATCACGACGCAGGCTCGCTGCCGACTCGGTAGTGCCGACACGGCGTCGAGGACTGCGCTGCGACCAAAGCGCCCCATCGCATCGTCCTCCGCTGAAGGGACGGGCACCAGATGCGGAGGCTGCTTGCGCTCGGCCACCAGGCGGCGGCGGTGCCGGCCGCGGCTGAGGTTGACAACTGTCGCGCGGAGGTAGGCCACTGCCTGGTCGGGATTCTCGAGACGGTCCCATGCGTCATAGACGCGCATGAACGCTTCTTGGGTTACGTCCTCGGCGGCGTGGACATCGCCCACGATGAAGGTGGCAAAGCGGACGAGTTCGGCATGTCGCGTCTCGTACAGCACTCGCACGGCGGCTTCCCGATCACTCGGGGCCTCCGGGAGCACTCGGAGTACCGCGCCGGCCCGTCCACCGGGTGGATCGCTCAATGCTCGCATGGTCACGCTCCTATACACGCGCTGTGGCGTCGTTTCTAGGACACAAATCGGCGCTTTCTGCGCGCGCTTGACCACGCAAGGTGAATTACCTGGTCATGGCGTCCAGAGCAACGTCGATCGTCTCCCGGCAGACATCCGTCTTGTCCTGCGTGACCTCGACGGTGGGCGAGCAGAGAATCCCGAGGAACGCCCGCCGCCGCCGTGGGCTCAGGTCGAGAGGGTTCGCGAGTGACGCTTTGACAGGCCGACCAGGCCAAGCACAAGTCCGATACCGGTCACCACGAATGCACCAAAGACCAGTATCAATCCCAGGAACCACGCCTCCACGCCCATGCCGGCGGCGACGATCACGCCCACGATGATGCACGGACCGGCGACCACGAACTTCCACCAGCCCGCAGTGGCAACGGTTCCGCCGATCGGTCCGGTCCGTCGCCAGGCGATCGCTGCCATCGCCGAAGCAACAACCGCAATGCACGCGCCGACGATCAGCATCGTCACGTTGGTTCCCCCGACGACAGCGAAGAGCACACCTGCGGTGGCGATGGCGCTGTACACGAGCGGGACGAGATGGGTTGGGGTTCGGTTCATGCGTGCCTCCAGTTGTTGGAAAGGAATCGTGATCGCCAGGTCAACCACGGCGCGGCTCCAGACCCTCCAGGCCGACTCGTCGTGGTATTGATCGCGCAGCAGCTGCGCCATGTCGGCGCCGTACTCGTTGCGAAACTGACGGGGCTACAGCCCGACCAGCGTGCGATACAGGCGTTCGGCTGCCCGCTCGGCTGTCACGCCGACGCTCCGCCGGCCAAGTGACCGGTGATGCGATGCACCAGTGATTCCAGTCGGGCCAGCTCACCGAGAGCGATCGACCTTCCGTTCGCAGTCAGTTCGTAGTAGCGGCGCCGCTCGCTCTCGGTGCGAGTGATGCGATCGGTGGTCTCGGCGATGAGGCCGTCGTCGACCAAACGATTCAACGTGCCGTACAGCGTGCCCGGGCCCATCTTCACTGCGCCATCGCTGAGTTCTGCAACGCGGCGCATCAAGGCATATCCGTGCAGTTCGCCTTCGAGCAGGGCCAGCACGATGTGCAGTGATGCTGCCGGCAGTGGCTTCGGTGCCCGATTCATACTCGAATTATGATATATCGAAATCTGATAGTCAAGAGATCGGTTGCTCCAGTTCGAAGACAATCTGGAAACCGGACACGCTCGAGGGGCTCGGCCTCGCCGTCGAGGTGACATCTACATCGTCAACGACAACGACGGTCATGTAGCGACGGATCTCAGTGTCACGCAGGAAAGTAGCGAGATGCCGAGGGCTGCGAGACCCGCTAGGCCTGGTGCGAAGCCGTTCGGATCATCACGAACTTGTCGTATGGTCTCCCGCGCACCCGGTGGTACCCCGCTTCAGCTAACAGGGAGATCTAGGCGAGGCCGGCCGCCAAGAACGCGGCGAATACACCACGCGATCAAAGCTCGTCAGGCTGTCAAACCGTGCTGCGAACGGAACGGACAGAGGGAACCCGAACAGCACTGTCGTGCCGGGCAACACCAACCGCAACTCCTGGACGAGCTCAGCGAGCTGCCTGTCGGCCTCCTCGTCGTTGGCGATCTCCTTCGTCTTCTGCACGTGCTGAGGATGCCACCCCAGCGCGACGCTGAAACAGCACGGGTAATCAGACGGCGTTGAGCGCCGACCAGACGCGCTCGGGCGTGCACGGCATGTCGATGTGCACAACTCCGAGATGGGACAATGCGTCGACGACCGCGTTGTGAATTGCCGGCGTCGAGCCAATCGTTCCGGACTCACCGATGCCCTTGGCGCCGAGTGGGTTTCTCGGACTGTCGGTCTGGGTGTTCGACGTCTCAAAGCTTGGAAGCTCGGCCGCCGACGGCACGGTGTAGTCGAGCAGCGTGCCCGTCACGGGGTTGCC
>JAYTZE010000613.1:0-2879 GCA_043742385.1 Ilumatobacteraceae bacterium | reverse complement strand
GATCTCTTTCATGCCAAAGTGTCCGGCAAGAACGCATACGAGCTGGTAAACGACCATGCGTGGGTCGACGGCACGTACATCCCCACGGTGGCCAAGCGCGGTGCGGCGATCATCGAGGCTCGCGGCGCCTCGTCAGCGGCGTCGGCTGCCAACGCCGCCGTCGACCACATCCGCACCTGGACGATGGGCACGGCAGAGGGCGACTGGGTGTCGATGGCCATTCCATCCGACGGTTCATACGGCGTCGCCGAAGGACTGATCTCCTCGTTCCCGTGCGTGTGCAAGAACGGTGAGTACTCGATCGTGCAGGGCCTCGATATCGACGACTACTCGCGCGGCAAGATCGATGCATCTGTCGCCGAACTCGCCGAGGAGCACGACGCCGTGAAGGAACTGGGCCTGATCTAGCTCGTCGGGCGCGATCCCGGTACGGCGCGTTCCTCTTTCGCGCCCGTGGGTTCGATGTGAGTATGGCTGGTGCCCGTTGCGCGCCCGACGGGGCCCGAGGGAGCGCGTCGAGAGTTAGCTCAGGTCGGCGATGGCGACCTCGCAGGCGACGGCCATCATCTGGTCGACGCCCTGCCTGAGTTCTTCGTCGGTAATCCGTTCCGAGGTTCCCTCCTCGGCGGCGATCAGGTCACTGATGGTCACCATGCACAGGGTCTCGATCTTGTGGATGGCCCCGAGCGTGTACAGCACGGCGGCCTCCATCTCGACGGCGAGATGGCCACGTTCCTTCCAACGTTGCATCATCCCCGGGCGCGGGTCGTAGAACAGTGCGCTCGACACGATCGGACCGACGTGCACGGTGGCGCCCGTGACGCGAGCGAGGCCCACACTGTGCTCGACGAGCGACCACGAGGCCGTTGGCGCGTGCGGCTCGCCGTTGGTGAGGTATCCGACGATCGGATCATCGGCCGTGGCGCTGATCGCCACGACGGTGTCGCCCATTCGCAATCCATCGGCAAGCCCACCGGCGGTTCCGACCCTGATGATCCGTGTGGCGCCGAGCTGGATCAGTTCGCTGTAGTAGATCGCCGCGCTGGCGCAACCCATACCGACCGACTGGACGCTGATCGGCTGCCCCTTGAAGGTGCCGGTGAAGCCCAACATGCCGCGCTCGTCGTTGACACACCGAGCACCCGGGTCGAAGAAGGTGTCGGCGATGTACTCCGCTCGCCGAGGGTCACCCGGCACCAAGACGGCAGGGGCATAGTCGGATGGCTCGGCACGCAGGTGAACAGGCATTCCTCCGAGCGTATATCGGTACGAGTGTTTCCCGCCCGCTTCCTTCTAAACGAGTGTTTCGTGCCCACCCGGGCGGGCACGAAACACTCCGTTGCGGCTACTTCAGGAAG
Source organism: Ilumatobacteraceae bacterium (assembly GCA_043742385.1). Lineage (GTDB taxonomy): Bacteria > Actinomycetota > Acidimicrobiia > Acidimicrobiales > Ilumatobacteraceae > JAENVT01. The sequence goes on along the minus strand of JAYTZE010000613.1, from coordinate 1,521 downwards.
CGCGAGGTGGTGTTGTCGGCGAGGATCTTGCCGGCGGTTTGACAGGTCGGGCAATACGCCACCGTGTAGCCGCTGTAGGAGACCGAGCGGATGGTGTCGCTGCACACCGGGCAGGCTTCGCCGACGCGCCCGTGCACTCGCCCGGGGCGGTCCTTTGACGAGCTCATGTCGGCGCGGGTGCGCTCGTACGCCAGCCCGTCGTCGACGGCCTCGTGGATCGCCGTGACGATCGTCGCCGCCCCAGCGGCACCGAGCTTGCCTGTCATCGCGAACGGCGAGATCTTGGCGCGGTGACAGATCTCGTTGGCCAGCATGCGACCGAGCCCGGCGATGTGGTGTTGGTCGCGCAGGTAGCCGTGGATGCGCATGTTCGTCGCACCGAAGGATGCTGCCAACGTCTCGACCGTCACCTCGTGCGCCTCTGGGCCGAGGCGGCTCAGCGGCGGGCCGTCGATGGCGTGGTTGTCGACGCACCACACACCGGCGCGGCGTTCGGTGCCCGCCTCGGTGAGCAGCAGTGCCGGACCGTCGACGAACACGAACCTGGCCTGACCATTGCGAGGCTTCAGCGATTGCTTCTCGTCGACGAGCAACCTGCCGCCCTGCATCAGGTGAACGACAAATGTGGCCGGCTCGAATTGCAGCAGCAGGTACTTGCCCCGCCGTCCGACAGATTTCAGTGGAAGGCCATAGGCGACGTCAGGTCGAGGTACAGCGGTTTTCAGGGCGGTGAAGGTCAGCGGTGCGAATTTCAACAGTTCGTGACCGGTGAACTGCTCGGTCAGCCGCTCGGCATGGGCTTGAACCTCGGGGAGCTCGGGCACGGCGGCAGCGCTAGCGGTACTCGGTCTGCTCGCGAACCGAGGTGAAGACCGCATCGAGGGCGGCAAACACGGTTTGCGATTCGATCAACTTCTGCTGATTGCCGGTCAGGCGGATCAATCCTTTGATGAACGCCTCTTGAGCGTTGAGATCACCGGTGGCGACCGCGGTGGCCGTCGCCCACGACTGCTCCATGCACACGTCTTCGCCATCGGCCGGACCGGCGCCGAACGACGCGCTGCCATCCCCCAAGCGCAGGTGATAGGTGACGTTGCCCTCGGGTCCGTCGGTCACGACCTGGGTGACGCCGATCTTGTGGATGCCTGCAAGTGCAGCGAGTTCGGAGCTGCTGGCGACCTCGCGCGACAGCGCGTCGATCCAGGCGAGACTGAGATAGCGAACCACGGCCGCCTAGTCTGCCGGATCGAGATGCTGTTCGCTGCTGCCGACGAGGCACGCCATCCGGATGTGGCTGTCGAAGCCTGGTGGTGGTGGGGTTGGAATGCCGACATCACCGCCGGTCTGTTCGTGGGATTGGAGCTGCGCGGGCGTCGCTTCGACTACTGGGCCGGGTTGGTTCGCCGTGGCGAGCCGTTCCTTTATGTCGAGGAGCTCGACGGCATTGGGCTACGCCAGGGCCTGGAGATCAAGCCCGCGCAGATGTGGGCCGATCACGCATGCGACGTGCCGTTTCGCCAA
>JAYTZE010000612.1:0-2880 GCA_043742385.1 Ilumatobacteraceae bacterium | reverse complement strand
GGCGCCAACGGGCACGTCGTAGATCATCACGATCTCGACACCACCGTGGTGCACGACATCTTCGACGAGCTCAGTGCGTCGTTCTACAGCCAGACGGTGTTGTCGATTCCGCGTGGGGTGCACGTCGCTGCACCGATCGTCGTCACTCACACAGTTCACGGCGGCGACGAAGCGAGCTTTCCTCGTCTGGTGATCGACGCTGGTGAAGACAGCGAGGTCACAGTCGTCGAGCGCTTCGTATCGGATGGCGACGGCGCAGCTCTCGTGGTGCCACGGTTGTTCGTACATGCCCAGCAGTCGGCCCGCGTCACCTATGTCGCCATCAACGAGCTCAGTACGTCGGTGTGGCAGCTCGGTCATCAGCTCGCGATCGGCGATCGCGACTCGACCACCCTGCTGGCCACCGTCGCCCTTGGCGGCGAGTACGCCAGGGTGCGCACCGACGCCAAGGTGGTCGGCCAGGGTGCCAGTACACGCCAGGTTGCGCTGTACTACGCCGACGAGACGCAGATGCACGACTTCCGCACTTTGCAGGATCACGTCGCCCCGCGCACCACCAGCGACCTGCTGTTCAAAGGGGCGGTGCAAGACACCGCGCGCAGCGTGTACACCGGGTTGATCCGCATCGGGCACGAGGCCAAGGGGTCCGTGGCGTACCAAACCAATCGCAACCTCACCCTCAGCGCCGGCGCCTGGGCCGAGAGCGTGCCCAACCTCGAGATCGAGACCAACGATGTGAAATGCAGTCATGCCAGCACGATCGGACCGATCGACGAGGACCAGCGGTTCTACCTCGAAAGCCGCGGCATCCCGCCCGAGACGGCCGAACGTCTTGTGGTGTTGGGTTTCTTCGACGAGGTACTGGCCCAGCTTCCCGTTGGCCCGCTGGCCGGCGAGTTGCGCGCCCAGGTGGCAGCCAAACTTGATCGTCGCAGCCAATGAGCACCGTTGTGTGCCCGCTCAGCGACCTCGCGCCCAACACCGCGACGCGCTTCGATGTCGATGGACGCGCCGTCGCGGTCATTCGCATCGGTGACGACGTCTACGCGATTGGCGACACGTGCAGCCACGCCGACTTCTCGCTCAGCGAGGGCGAGTTGTTCTGCGACACCAAGCAAATCGAATGCTGGAAGCACGGCAGCACGTTCAGTCTTGTGACCGGCGAGCCGCAGACCCTGCCGGCCACCATGCCTGTGCCGGTGTACGTCGCCAAAGTCGTCGACGGCATGATCGAGATCGATCTGGAGGATCAGTGAGCACCCTCGTAATCCGCGACCTGGTTGCGTCGGTTGCCGGCAAGACCATCCTCAACGGCATCACCCTCACCGTCAGTTCGGGCGAGGTGCACGCGGTGATGGGCCCGAACGGGGCCGGCAAGAGCACGCTGTCGGCAGTCGTCATGGGCAAGCCCGGCTACGAAGTGATCTCCGGTTCGGTGCTGCTCGATGGCGTCGACATGCTGGCCCTGCCCAGCTGGCAACGTGCCCAGGCCGGGCTGCATCTGGTGATGCAATACCCAACGGAAGTGCCCGGCGTGCAACTCATCGATGTCATGCGCCACGCTTTCGATGCGCGTGGCATGGCGACGACAGATCTCGATAGTCGGTTGTACGCCGAAGCGGCGCAGATCGGTTTCGATGCGGCCCTGTTCGAGAGGGCGCTCAACGTCGACCTCTCCGGTGGCGAGAAGAAGCGCAACGAAACACTGCAGGTGGCGATGCTGCAGCCGAAGATCGTCATTCTCGACGAGCTCGACAGCGGCCTGGACATCGATGCGTTGCGCGACTGCGCGCTTCGTATCGAGGCGTTGACCAACGAGCAGAACCTCGGCGTATTGGCCATCACCCATTACAACCGGCTGCTCGAAGTACTGCGCCCGGATCATGTGCACATCTTGGTGAAGGGCCGCATCGTGTCGTCGGGTGGCGCCGAGCTGGCCGATCAGCTCGAGATCGACGGTTACGCCGCGTTCGCCGGCACCAACGACGACGCGCCCTCCGGTGGCGCGTTGGCCGACCTTTTTGGGTAGGTCAAACGGCTCAATGGTGCTTTCGACGAAGTCGGCACATGTGACCGTTCGTGGGGAAGCATCACTGCCGGCGGTCGCTCGTTCGACACCCATGTGCAGTCGGGGGGTCAGTTCCCGGTCACGTGCTACGGCCAGGCCCATTTGCTTGATGAATTCCTGAAAATCACTTAAGGATCGACCTCTATCGCCCGATGATTTTCGTGCCTATAACAACGGTGCACGGTGGAGGTGAACGGCGGACGCCGCTGTGCGATGGACGGAACGCCGACTAGGAGGACGCCTCGATGCGTCAGCAAGCAAAACACACCATGTTCCGGCTGGCGCCGGTTGTGATGCTGGTCATCACCGTCGCCGCGCCTCGAAAGTGGATCTGATGAAAGCCATAAATCACACCTCGGTGCGGACCGCAGCGGCCATTGCGACATTCGTTGCATTGATCTCGTCGGTCGGTGCCCCTTGGAAATGGTACTGAGCTGAACTTACGGCGCGGGCATCCAGACGGTGCCCGCGTCGTACTCACTTTTCTGAAAATTCTTGACGAAGGAACCTCACTTGCCGGACAGCTCGACCAATCACGATTCGAGACGCAGGCTCGTTGATGCCTACGTCGCGGCCGTCGCGATCGTCGCGGTTGGCTTGACGGGCTTGGTGTACGCCTTGGGGCCATCGGGCGTCATCCCGCCATCGCAGGGCATCTATGTCGCAATCTTCTGCGGGTTGCTGTTCATCGGCGAGACGAGGACGACGTGGTTCCGTTTCGGTGACGGAGGCCAGGTCACGCCGGGGTGGGCGTTCGCGTTCAGCATCGTGCTGCTCGGCTCTCCGATTGTCGCAATCGCGGCAATGGCGGC
>JAYTZE010000611.1:0-1306 GCA_043742385.1 Ilumatobacteraceae bacterium | reverse complement strand
TTCATCTCGTTCACGATGATCGCACCTGGACGTGCGGCAAAGGCATCTTCGCCGAACCGGTCGCCGAACTCGCGCTCACATTGGCGCTTGCCGGTCTGCGTAACCTCGGCACGTATGTGAAGTCGACAACGTGGTTGGGTGAAGCCGGCCGCAACCTGATCGGCGGCAAGGTCACCATCTTGGGCGGCGGCGGCATCGGCACAGCATTGGTGCGCATGCTCAAGCCGTTCGACTGCCACGTCACCGTCGTGCGCAACCGCATCGAGGAGATGGACGGTGTCGACGAGGTGTTGGCCGCCGAGCGATATGTCGATGCCCTTGCCGGCGCCGACCTGGTGGTGCTGGCGCTGCCGTTGACGGCGGAGACCGAGGAGATGATCTCGCTCACCGAGTTGGAGATGATGGAGAACCATGCCTGGATCGTCAACGTTGCCCGCGGCAAGCACATCGTCACCGACGACCTGGTGTGGGCATTGCAGAACGGAGTGATCGGTGGCGCTGGGCTCGACGTCACCTATCCCGAGCCATTGCCCGACGACCATCCGTTGTGGTCGATGCCCAACTGCATCCTCACTCCGCACATCGGTGCGACGCTGGAGATGGAGGAGCCCTTGTTGAGCGCGCGGATCACCGGCAACATTCGTCTGTTCGCCAAGGACAAGCCACTGCAAGGCGTGGTCTATCCCGATCTTGGGTACTAGTCATGGCCCAACTCGACGCAACAGCGTTGGTCGGGTTGCTGGCCGATGCTCAACGCCGCCGTGTCGTGGCCGCAATCGAACTTGGCGCACTGCACGTCGATGAGGTCGTCGGGGCGACCGGTCTGACATCGACCCAGGTCGCCAAGGCGTTGGGCAAACTTGTCGAGACCGGCCTCGTCGTCAAGGGTGTCGATGGACTCGCGGTTGCCGGTGATGCGTTCCAAAGCGCTGCCCGGCAGGCCAATGTGCGACCGTCCTCGACGGAGTTCGCCGATGCGCCCGAAGAAACCAGAAAAGTGATTCGCTCGTTCGTTGTCGACGGCCGGTTGCAGTCCATTCCCGTCGCGACAGCGAAGCGCGCGGTGATTCTCGACTGGTTGGCGCAGGAATTCGAGCCAGGAACGACGTACAGCGAGAAGATGGTCAACCTCATCCTTGGTCACCGCCACGCCGACACCGCGGCGCTGCGCCGCTATCTGGTGGATGACGGCTTTCTCGATCGTGCCCATGGCCAGTACTGGCGGAGCGGCGGTACGGTCGAGCCGTGACCCACTACGAGGTGCTGGGTGTCGGCCGCGATGCATCGATCTCACAGATCCGAGCAG
>JAYTZE010000610.1:0-1307 GCA_043742385.1 Ilumatobacteraceae bacterium | reverse complement strand
TCCGTTCCGCCATCCGAGCCCTGTTGAAAGCTGCTGACTCCGACCTCGAAGTTCTGTTGCGGTCGGTCGTGTCGAGCGGTGATGACTACGTGTCGTTGTCGAAACCGCAGATCGACTGGGACGACCCGACGCAACGTGAAGTGTTGATCGACTCACGGGCCAAGGACGCGTACGCATGCCTGGTCGTGCTCGACGGCTGCCAACTCGCCGGTGATGTTGCCGATGCTGCCGCGATGCTGGCGTCAGTGGTCGGCCAAGACCTCGTCGAAGGTGACGGCGGGGTGTTCAAGATCGTGCGCGGCGTGGCGTCGGACAGGGTGATCTCAACGGTTGATCCTGACGCCCGCCACGGTCACAAGACCCAGTCGAAAGGGTTCGACGGCTACAAGGGCCACATTGCCGAAGATCCTGACTCGGAGATCATCACCAACACCGCGGTCACGGCCGGCAACGTCGGTGACGGTGCCGCGGCGGCAGCGTTGATCAACGACTTGACCGGTGGCGCCACACCGCCTGCCGATACCAAACGGAGCGACAACCGGTCCAAGAAGAAACAAAGACGCAAACGACCGAAGGTGTTCGGCGACGCCGCGTATGGCAGCGGCGAGTTCCAGAAGATCCTCGAAGAGTCGGGCATCGAGTCGGGCTGCAAAACCCAGTCACCGTCACCGCCCACTGGCGGCCTGTTCGCCAAAGACCGCTTCACGATCGACCTCGACCACGCGACCGTGACCTGTCCCAACAACGTGACCGTCACGTTCGAGTACCGGCCCGGACACCGAGGACTCGCGTCGTTCGCCGGGCATTGCACGAACTGCCCGCTCCGACAACACTGCACCACCTCGACAGCCGGCCGTCAGATCGCTATCAACACCCACGAGGAGTTCCTCGCCCGGGCCCGCGCCCGCCAGAACGATCCGGACTGGCGGGCCGACTATCGAGCGACACGCCCCAAAGTCGAACGCAAACTCGGTCACCTCATGCGACACCGCCATGGCGGCCGACGAGCCAGAGTCCGAGGCCAAACCAAAGTAGCGGCCGACTTCAACCTCCTCGCAGCCGCCATCAACCTCGCCCGACTCGCCAGGCTCGGCCTACAGCACCGAACCCTCGGGTGGACAACCTGAAGCTCCAAGACGAGCAACCCGAACCGGTCCTCAGACCGCCCCAGCGCACCCGCAACGACATCACACCGAACCACCCAATCGCGACGACCCACGCGCTCCGGACGCCAACTCAAGCGCGCCAAGACCCTCGTTTCACACCAGTCACCTAGTGGTGTGTCGCCCAATTGAGTTGGGCGAGTT
>JAYTZE010000609.1:0-1308 GCA_043742385.1 Ilumatobacteraceae bacterium | reverse complement strand
GACGCGGTGCTGACGGCCGAGTGCCCGATGTCGTGGGAGTTGCTCCGCTCCAGCGCCATGTGACGACCCAAGTACTGTCGCGCCATGGCCGGCAAGCGCTCGCAGATTGTGATGACCGACGACGAAGTGCAGGCCTATCTCGAATCCGAGCGCGTGCTGAACGTCGCCACGATCGGGCCGACGGGCCATCCTCATCTCGTGGCGATGTGGTACGCGATGGTCGGTGGCAACGCCGTGTTCTGGACGTTCGGCAAGAGCCAGAAGATCGTCAACCTTCGTCGCGATTCAAAGATGACCGGCTTGGTCGAAAGCGGCGAGACATACGACCAACTCCGGGGCGTCGAGCTGCGTGGACGTGGCGTCATCGTCGAGGAATATGAGGCGATCCTCGAAATCGGCAAGGCGGTCGGCGTGAAGTACAACGGTCCATCGGCACTGGGTGAGTCGGCCTTACCATTCCTGGAGGCCCAGGCCGCCAAGCGCTTTGGGGTGGTATTCGAGATCGACCACGTCGCCAGCTGGGACCACACCAAACTCGCCGGCGGCTACTGACGTACTCTTCTCATCCCCCACGACGCCGTGTTGCGGTTGCCCCCGGCGGAGCAGATCGATGGTTAATCAGCGATCTTGCTTCGGGGGTTCGAAGCCGAGGCACGCGGCGATGGCGGCGCTCGCTGCGTCGGCGCGGACTTCCATCACGAAGATCCGACCCATCGGCTCGCGGGCGGCGAAGCGCAACATCGACGTGTGGTCCTCCGACATGGTCGCCGGTATCTCGTTCTCCCACAGATCGTGCAGTGCCAGTTGGCATTGCCACAACGGCAACCAGGCGACTTCGACCACGTGATCGGGCCGCGGCGGCCGCGGCTCGGTCGTGCCGAACAGCCAGCTCCGAATTCCCATCTACCGGTGCCCGCGCGGTGAACCGGAACCACCGGCGGCGTCGGCGAGTTGATGAGCGACTCGTTCGTGGTCGTTCTCGATCAGGCCGACGGTGACTCGCAGGTGAGGAGTGTCGCGACGCACTTGGAATGGCTCGCCCGGTGCCGCGCCGATACCTTTCGCAGCCAGCGTGACGAGTGCCGAACGTTCGTCGCCGACTGTCATCCACAGATTGATGCCGTCGCTGCCGGTCACAGCGACGTTACGTGAGTCGAGCACGTCGGCAACCAGTTGTCGCCGCCTGACATATTCGGTTTGCGCCGTGGCGACGGCCTGGATGGTCTGCGCGTCGTCGAGCATCTCCAGCAGCACGGCCTGCAGGATGCGACTGCTCCAGCCGGGACCCAGCAACCGACGGTTGGCCAC
>JAYTZE010000608.1:0-1311 GCA_043742385.1 Ilumatobacteraceae bacterium | reverse complement strand
GTTGGATGGCGGTCGGCGTGTTGGTGTGGGGTCCACGTCTCATGAAGAAGGCGCTCGGACGGACCGAGCAGGTCGTTTTCACCGAACGGCTCGAGCCCGGCCAGGCACTGCGAATCGAAGCGATCGAACGACCGACCCGCAGTGAGCTCCGGGCAGGCCGACGTGCTCGATGAAGGTGCTGCTTCGCAATCCGCGGCGTGAGATCGAGGTCACCGGGCCCCGGCGGGTTCACGCCCTGCTTGCCAAGCTCGAGCTGAACCGCGAGTCGCATCTCGTGATCTGCAATGGCACGTTGGTGCCAGGTGACGCCGAACTGCTCGACACTGACACTGTGGAGATCCGTCCGGTCATCTCCGGAGGTGCGTGATGGTCGCGTCGGGCTCGAAGTGCCGAACCTGCCGAGGTCCGGCGATCATCGATCTGCCGCGTCACAACGCCAACTTCTGTGCGGAACACTTCATGGAGCTTTGTCGGCGACAGGTGACGAAGGCGATCGATCATTTCAAGATGTTCACCCGCGACGATCGGCTGTTGGTCGCGATCTCCGGTGGCAAGGACAGCCTCGCTATCTGGGATTTGCTGATCGACCTCGGCTATCAGGCCGACGGGCTGTACGTGGGACTGGGAATCGGCGACTACAGCGAAACGTCGGCCGAGTACGCCAGGGCCTTCGCCACAGAGCGTGGCCTGAACCTGATCGAGGTCAAGCTGCGCGACGACTACGGCTACGACATTCCAACGGCCGCCAAAGCAACTCGTCGCGTCCCCTGTTCGGCCTGTGGGATGAGCAAGCGGCACATCTTCGACAAGGCAGCGCTCGACGGTGGCTACACGGTCTTGGTGACCGGCCACAACCTCGACGACGAAGCAGCCGTGCTGTTCGGCAACACGTTGCATTGGGATGTCGAGTACCTGGCTCGCCAGTTGCCCGTGCTCGAAGCGCGTGCCGGCTTCCCGAAGAAGGTCAAGCCGTTGGTGCGGCTCACCGAGCGCGAGACTGCGGCGTGGTGCATCGTGCGCGGCATCGACTATCTCGTCGACGAATGCCCGATGGCGGCGGGCAACAAGCATCTTGCGTACAAGGCAGCACTGAACACCATCGAGGAGACCTCACCCGGCAGCAAGGCCGGATTCTACTTCAACTTCATCGACAACATGGCACCCCTGCTGGTCGGCCGCGCCATCACCGACGGCCAGGAGCTGGGCAGCTGCTCGAACTGTGGCGCGCCAACGACCGGTAGCGTGTGCGCGTTCTGCCGCCTGGTTGAAACCGCCTCCGCCCACGCCCCCGTGCCGGTCGAACTGGTCATG
>JAYTZE010000607.1:0-5721 GCA_043742385.1 Ilumatobacteraceae bacterium | reverse complement strand
TCGTACGCATCGTCGGGCCCCAGTCCCAACCAATCCATTGCGTTTCTCCAGATCGGCATCCTTGGTCCTCCTCCGCCTGAGATTACCGTACTCGCGGGGTCGGAGCTGGACGCATGCCAAACAGCACGCTTCCGAGTCGCACACGCGTCGACCCTTCCTGAACCGCGACCACGAAATCGTCGCTCATTCCCATCGAACAAGTCGTCAAGCCCAAGTCCTCGCACAACGCACGCACAACGCGAAACCCGGGCCGCGCAGCTTCGGGCCCACCCGTGGTCGGACCGACCGTCATCAATCCGTCGACGACCAGGCCGGCGGCTCCGGCGCGTAACACCAGCGCCTCGACGTCTCGCAGCTGGCAGCCACCCTTGGTTGCCTCCTCGGTCGTATTGACCTGAACGAGCACATGCGCGCCCGGTGCTCGCTTGGCCAACTCGGCCACCAGTGCAGGTCGGTCCAGTGTTTCGTAGACGTCGACCAGATCGACGATGTGACGCACCTTGTTGGTTTGCAGTTGGCCGATGAAGTGCACCGCCACATCAAACGACGCCTTCCCGACTCGTGGGGAAAACTTGGCCACGAGCTCCTGCGCGTAGTTCTCGCCGACCGCCCCCAGTCCGACGTTGCACGCCGCCTCGACGACCTGCACAGGATGGCCTTTGGTGACAGCGAGCACCTCGACGTTGGATCCACCGGCATCTGCGATCTGCTGTCGAACTCGCTGTAATCGCTCGGCGAGGCCGAGCCGCGTCACTTCAGGAACGACGGCACATCGAAATCGTCGTCACCATCGTCGAGCGGATCCTCCTGCTGGTCGGCAAAGAGATCCTTGAGTGACGCCGTTGGCTTGTCGGGGGCCTTGCCGCCGGGTCTCGCAGGGTTGCCACCACTGTCCCAGCGATCGAAGCCAGCTGCGATGACCGTGACCTTCACCTCATCGCCGAGCTCGTCGTCGATGACCGTGCCGAAGATGATGTTCGCGTCTTGGTGGGCGACACCGTGGATGATTTCGGCTGCCGCGTTCATCTCGAACAACGACATGCCCGATGGGCCGGTGATGTTGAGCAGAATGCCCCGCGCGCCGTCGATGGCGGCCTCGAGCAATGGACTGGAGATGGCTGCCTTGGCAGCTGTGACAGCACGATTCTCGCCACTGGCTTGGCCAATCCCCATCAGGGCCGAGCCGGCGCTGGACAGGATCATCTTGACATCGGCGAAGTCGGTGTTGATCAGACCAGGCGTCGTGATGAGGTTGGTGATACCCGACACGCCCTGCAGCAGCACCTCGTCGGCCATCTTGAAGGCGTTGAGCACACTGGTCTTTTCATTGGCAACGGTCAGCAAGCGGTCGTTGGGAATGACGATGAGTGTGTCGACCTTCTCCTTCAGGCGCTGCACACCGGCGTCGGCCTGCACCGAGCGGCGACGTCCCTCGAAGCTGAAAGGGCGCGTGACCACACCAATGGCAAGCGCGCCGATGCTGCGGGCCAACTCGGCAATGATCGGCGCCGCGCCGGTACCGGTGCCGCCGCCCTCGCCAGCGGTGATGAACACCATGTCGGCACCTTTGATGACCTCTTCGATCTCCTCGCGATGAGACTCGGCAGCGTTGCGGCCGACCTCGGGATCGCTGCCAGCACCAAGGCCGCGCGTGAGATCACGACCGATGTCGAGTTTGACGTCGGCGTCGCTCATGAGGAGCGCCTGGGCGTCGGTGTTCACAGCGACGAACTCGACTCCTTTGAGGCCCGCGTCGATCATCCGGTTGACGGCATTGACACCACCACCGCCGACGCCGATCACCTTGATGACCGCGAGATAATTTTGAGGTGCGCCTGCCATCAGGTAAGCCTCCGTAGTGCTGAGTGGCGAATGGATTGAGGCATGTCAACGCCTGTTTCGCCAAGTCTCGCACGTCCGAGGGCAGAAGCGGTGGACATCGTTGATCATCCGCACTTCGTTGGCGTGATCTCCGACGACGAGACGTCGACCGCGCAGATACCGTCGAGTCCACCCTGGACCACAGAAAGCAGGCGAACCAGCTTGCCGGACAGATCTGCGGCCGGCCCGAGCCGCACCTCGATCTCCTCACCAAGCAACAGCGTCAGGTCTCCGGCGGTGGCGTCAACGCCAATAGACCTGGTCAGCGCCCTGATCTCGCTGGGCAAGGCGATTGCCAGCTGAGCCGCCGAGGCGAACGGCCGACCAGCGAACTGACCGAGCTCGACATCGGGATTCGCCCCAGTGATCAGCATGTAGTCGATGGGAACGCCGTCGACGACGTCGAGCACCCGCCCATCGCGGTCGATCACGCGAAACTTGCCATCGGACCCGGCGAATGTGGCGATCGGCCTGCGCTCTCGGATATCGATGAACACGCGGTGAGCGAACTCGGTCGTCACCCGCGCTGACTCGACCCAGGCGATGCTCTCGAGCTCCCGCTCGATCTGGCGGGTGTCAACCAGCAGGATCGCATCGCCTTGCAGTTCGTCGACGATCGCCGACAGCTCCTGCGGATCGGTGTACACGGCACCTTGCACATCGATCGTTCGCACATCGAACAGCGACGACGCAAGCACGGCCACGGCGCCGACCAGTACGAGCAGAATCGCCGCGCCGATCGCAACCCAGATCAATCGCTTGCGACCTCTTGCACGCCGCACGGCGATTCGCCTGGCACGCACCCGAGGGTCGATCGATCCCGAGGACCGCGCCGGCAACGTCTCGATGCTGCCACTCTCGTCGAGGTCTTTGATGACGATCGTCGACCGACCACCGGTGTTGTCCTCGTCGCCGGAATGCACCTCGCGCAATCGCGAGCCTGACTGCTCATCGAGATACAGGGCGTCGGGCCGATCATCGTCACCGATCACGATCACATTGCGCGACGCATTGAGAGCGATCGTGTTCGGTGACGTCAGCGAGTCGGTTGGGTCTGTCGGTGACGTCATGTCCGTTGTGTCGTCGACGGGATCGGCGACGAGGGTGCTGCTGGGATCGATGTCGCCTGCAGTGCTGTCCGGATTGTCACCAAGACCAAGCATGCGATCGATCGATGGGTCGTCGAAGTCGATCGCTTCAGCATCCTGTTCGGAGAACGCCGCCAGGAGTTCTTCGAGGACGACATCGGGTACGTCCTCTGGCCCAATGGTGGGGTGGGGCGTCGCCGGTTCTGGTGGCACCGCCTCTGGCGGCGACGGCTGCGACTTCCGCTTCTCGGACTTGCTCGGCTTTTCAGCCATGCGAGACGCCTTCCGGGGGCGCGGCATCAGGCTCGCCGAAGCCGACGAGTCGCACCTCGCTGCGCAATTCGAAGCCAGTCTCGTGGGCAACCCGAGCACGCACGTCGTCGATGACGGCCTTCACATCGGCAGCGGTGGCTCCGTCGCCTGCCTGGATGAAGTTCGCGTGCTTGTCGGAGACGAAGGCACCCCCGACTCTGTAGCCGCGAAGGCCGACGCGATCGATCAACTCCCCTGCGGACAACTCGCCAGGGATCGGGTTGACGAACACGGAACCGGCATTCTGTCCACCTGGCTGATTCTCGCGACGCCAGCGCACGATCTCGGCGATCTCACGTTCGGACCGCTCGACATCGCCGGCAGCCAACGCAAGATGGGCCGTGAGCACGATCTCGTGATCGAGGAGATTCGAGCCCCGAAAGCGCAGACCGAGCGACTCGGCCGGTCTCCATCCGCAGTGTTGAGCATGCAGATCGAAAATCTCCGCGCGGACCAGATTGGCCGCTATGTCGGATCCGTGACCGCCCGCGTTCATTCGTACTGCTCCGCCGATCGAGCCGGGTACGCCAACCGCCCATTCGAACCCGGTCAATCCGCACGCTGCAGTGCGGCGTGCCAGCACAGGCAATGCAACCGCAGACCCGGACTCGACGTCGACTCCTGTTACCTCGATCCCGTCAGCCCACGAGGCCAGGCTCAACGCAACGCCCGCAAACCCGGCGTCCGCAACCAGCAAGTTGGAACCGCGACCGACTACCAGAACCGGAAGCTGATACTTGGCGATGACCCCAGCGACCTCGTGCAGGTCGGCAAGCGACGCCGGGCAGGCGAAGATTGCTGCGGCGCCACCGACTCGATACGTCGTCATCGGCCCCAGCGGTTCGTCGACGCGTACCAGTGCACCGAGATCCGCCACTGCCTGTTGCAATCGCTCGTGCACGCTCATCGGGCTTCCGCCCGCAACTCGGCCCGGCGCTGCAACAGCTCGTCGGGTAGTGATGCAATGTCTCCACAACCCATCGATATGCACACATCGCCGACGCGCAGTTCCTTGGCCAGGTAGTCGATGAGGTCGCCACGCCGTGGCATCCAAGCCAACCGTGTTGCCGGATGGGCATCGAGCACGGCGTTGACGACGAGTTTGCCGGTGACACCAGGAATCGGTGTCGTGCCCGAGGCATAGATATCGGTGAGTACCACCAGGTCGGCGTCGATAAACGCATCTCGATACGCTGGCGACATCATCGCCATGCGGTTGAATCGGTTTGGCTGGAACACGGCGACCACCCGACGCCAACCATCTCCACTGGTGCGCGCGGCAGCCAGGACGGCGCTGATCTCGGTCGGCAGGTGGGCGTAGTCGTCGACCAGCGCGGCACCTTCGTCGACTCCGCGGATATCGAAGCGCCTGGCGACGCCACCGAACCTTGCCAAGGCGCGCGCTGCCACCTCGAACTCGACACCGACCGAGCACGCCATGGCCAACGCCCCCAGCGCGTTACGCACGTTGTGAATGCCGCGCAACGGTAGGTCGATGGTGCCAAGTGGCGTGCCGGCGTGCGTGACGGTAAAGGAATTCGATCCGTGATCGCTTTGCACATCGATCGCCCGAAACTCTGCTGCCGGGCTTGTCCCGTAGGTGATGGTGCCGTGCCGGTGGGCCAGCTCAGCGCAAACCGGGTCATCGATGCAGAGCACCTTCGGTCCCGAGATCTGAGCAAGGTATTGGTCGAAGCTCGCGGTGATCGCGTCCTCGGTGCCGAAGAAGTCGAGATGATCGACCTCGACATTGAGCAGAATCGTGCCGAACAGCGGAAGTTCCAAATGTGTGCCGTCGCTCTCGTCGGCTTCAACCACCAGCCACTCGTCATCTGTCCATTGCGCGCCGGTTCCCATGTCGGTCACATCGCCACCGATGATGAACGACGGGCGCAGGCCGGCGCCCGCGAGGATCAGCATCAACATCGAGGTCGTCGTGGTCTTGCCATGCGTACCGGCGACACCGAGCGACTTCGCCTGGGCGCAGATCGACGACAGCATGCCGGCGCGGGTCAGCACGGCGATGCCGGTTTTGGCGGCCTCGTCGAGCTCGATGTTCCTTGCCGGCACTGCGGTCGATGCGGTCACTGCCGCACAACCGCGCACGTGACGCCGATCGTGGCCAACGTGCACATCGACACCGGCCGCGCGGACTCGTTCCAATACCGGGCGCTCGCGCAGATCGCTGCCGCTGACCTCGTGCCCCATCTCCGCCAAGACGATGGCGATTGCGCTCATGCCAGGTCCCCCGACTCCAACGACGTGCAAACGGTGTCGCTTCGAAAGATCGAGCGGGACCTGCGGCAAGACGGTCACGGCGCTGCCACACGTTCGATCAGGTCGACGAGCGCGCCGCTGCGATGGCGAGCGCCGATCTCGCTGGCTGCCGCCGACATTGCAGCCAACTTCGTCGGGTTCTTCGACATCTCCGCGATCTCGG
>JAYTZE010000606.1:0-2894 GCA_043742385.1 Ilumatobacteraceae bacterium | reverse complement strand
GTGCGGTGGGCGGCGAAAGTTCTTGGCGAGTATCGAGTACGCGGGTCGGGGTGATCGGAACGAACAAGCCGGCGCTGCCGTCGGGCGCGGTGGCATCGGTGAACCATCCGGCAACATCGGCGATCAGTTCGGTGCCGCCGGAAGTGAACAGCGAGACCTTGCCTTCCACGCCAAGTGGCACGACGACAAGGTTGGCTCGCGTGTCGGTGGCGACCAGGTTGAGGTTGGAGGCAAGTGGCCGATCGATTCCAGTTGGCCAGACCGTGACGAATCCGTCCTGAACAGCCTGGTCTCCCGTGATGTTGAGCACCACTGCCGAGACGCCCGTGGCAGGAACCGGGCCTCGACCGGATACCTGCAGGTCGATTCGCCCACCCGCAGGCGGCGTGACCCTCGGTGCGCCGATGCCCTCGCGTGTGTCGAGGATGCGCGCGGGCGTCGCTGTTTGCAGACGTCCGTCGGTCGAGGTGGTGACCGGGGTGTAGTAGCCGGCGACGTCGGCCACGAGATGGGTGCTACCCGAACTGAACAGCGTGACCTTGCCGTTGGATCCGACCTCGACGGTGACCAGATTGGCCGCGGTCTGACCGTCTTCGAGGTTGAGGTTCGACACCGTTGGTCTTCGCGTGCCCGACGGGTAGACCGATACGTAACCGGCCTGGGCCGCTTCGGTGGCGGTGACATTCAACACCACCGCAGAAACATCGCTGTTGGGAATCCCGCCCGCCCCGGCGATCTGTAGTTCGAGATGGCCGCCGGTGCCGACCATTGCCGTCGGCGCGCCCAAGCCTTCGCGAGTATCGAGAATTCGCACTGGGGGAAGGGGCACGAACTTGGTCGTGGCGACAGCGGGCGCCTGCAATGCCGTGCCATACGACGCGTCGATCAGGCCGAGAGCGAGCGCAGTCGGGTTGCCGACAGGATTGCCCCACGCGACGATGTCGCCGGAATCGAGCAATTCGAACCCGCTGATCGTCATGCCCGGCAGCGTTGCCACGCCATTCACGCCGAAAGTCGGCTCGGGATTTCCAAGCGGGTCGAGACCGACGATCTCACCGCGACCGCCCTGCGTGTACGACCACCCGGTCCCCGCGAACACGAGGTCGGGCGCGTCGAACGGTGCGGACAACGCCCTGAGCGGCACCCCGTCAGGTGAGATGGCGACGACGGGCTCTCCGAAGTCGCCAATCACGCGGATGGTGTCGTCTACGAAGTGGTCGACCCGGCACAGGGCCTGCGACATCGACGAAAGCCCGCTCACGCCGAACGTGGTGTCGAGGCGTCCGTCGCCATGCAATGCCACGAGGCCGCAGAACACTTCGCTGGGCGTTGCCGTCGTGTACGCGAACGCGACCACCAGTCGACCGTCAGAGAGCAGTGTGGCATTCGGAGGCGAGTAGGCCACGTTGCTGGCACCCATGCGCGAGCCGGGTGGCAGCACGCTTGCGATATCAGAGTTGAAGGTTCTGTCGATCGACCCGTCGGGTCTGACCAGGGTGGCGACGCGAGTACCATTCATGGTGTCGAGGGCATAGGTCGCACCATCGGGTCGTCGAATCAATTGTTGGGGAAAGGTCTGGATCGGGACTGGAGTCATCGAGCCGTCGGCTTCCAGGAATCCCAACCTGCTGACCGGCGACAACCTGGTCACAACGAGGCGACCGTCCGGCAACGGGGTGAGGTCTCGCACCACCCCCGTCGGGAAGATGACTCCGCCATCTCCGAACCTCGGATCGAGTTGGCCAGCCGACGAGTATCGGGCGACGAACTGTTGGGCCGTCTGTTGGCCTGTTGCCTGCAGAAACCCGCTGACGACGAACGAACCGCCGGGCACTTGCACCACTTGCTCCGGCCTGACCTGCTTGCCGCCGCTGAAACTGCTGTCGATCATCACGCCGTTCACGCCGAATCCGGCAACGGGTTGACCGTCGGCCGCAACCTGTGACGACCACAACCACGGGGTCGTGACAGCGACCGCCGCAGCCAGCCGTGCCCAATGCTTCACCGCTCGCACACTAGACATGCCCGGGTAGCGTGTCGATCCATGGCAACCCCCTTTCCCCCTCTCGATGGTTCCGCGCCCCGCAAGCAGCAGTTCGACTCCGCCCCAGACATGGGCATCGACACGAGCAAGCGGTACACCGCCACAATGGAGACCAGCATGGGCACATTGGTGATCGCACTTGATGCGATCAACGCTCCGCTCACCGTCAACAACTTCGTGTTCCTCGCCGCGCAGCACTACTACGACGGCGTCGTGTTTCACCGCATCATCAGCGGCTTCATGTGCCAGGGCGGCGATCCGACCGGCACGGGTCGCGGCGGGCCGGGCTATCGCTTCAACGACGAGCCCGTGAAGCAGAAGTATCAGATCGGGTCGATGGCCATGGCCAATGCGGGGCCCAACACCAACGGCAGTCAGTTCTTCTTGATCAGCGGTCCCAGCGGGGTCAACCTGCCGCCGCAGTACAACCACTTCGGTCAGGTCGTGAAGGGCCTGGACATCGTTGGTGCAATGCAGAAGGTCAACACCGACCACAGCGATCGACCCCGCACCGAGGTGGTCATCAACTCGGTGACCATCACCGTCGCCGACTGAGCCGCGTGGCCGCCGAGAAGATCTCGCTCGCTGCGGCGCGCCGCATCTCGCTCGCAGCTCAGGGCTTCGCCGAGCCACGCCCGAAGGGTCGCGTCGATCGGCGACACTTTCGTCGCGTGCTCGACCGCATGGGACTGATACAGATCGACTCGGTCAATGTGTTGGTGCGTAGCCAGGAACTACCCCTCTTTGCCAGGCTGGGCCCACATCCGCGCAGCATGATCGGCGACGCAACCGAGGCGGGAGAGGTCTTCGAGTACTGGGTGCACGAGGCCTCGCACGTCGACATGGCCCA
>JAYTZE010000605.1:0-1314 GCA_043742385.1 Ilumatobacteraceae bacterium | reverse complement strand
AGGCAGGCTGAGGCCTGTTTCGGAAGGAGTCCTGATGCCCCGAGCCCATCCACCAACACTTCCCGGCATCAGCGCCCATTAGGCCATATGGCCCATATCTACGCCGGACTGTGCCGTCGTAAACTGCGCCCACGTCTTGGACGGACGTTATGGCGCTGATGCGCTGGCGATGAAGGGCGGAAATCGTGGACGGAACTGGCGGATACCGCGGCGGTATGGACGAGCGCTTGGAGTGCGATCACGAACTGCGGGCCTCGCTGTGCGGGATCGAAGCGGCGGCGTTGGCCTTGAACGAACAGCGTGACAGCCTGTCGACTACTGATGTCGATCAACTGGCGCTGGCCATCGCGTCGGAGGCTCGGCGGCTGCGGCTCGTGCTCGCCCCGCAGGCCAGGCAGTGCACCGTATTCGATCTGGCGGAAGCGATCCGTCCGGCGATCCTCATGAGCCGTTCCTTAGGCGTCGTGGTTCGTGACGAGGTGCCCACCGGGATGTGGGTGCACGGTTGTCGCGACGAGGTCACGCAGGCTGTTCTCGCCTTGCTGGACAATGCTCGCGTGCACGCCGCCCCCTCGCCGGTCGATATCCGAGCGACGTCGCGCAAGGGCACGACCACGCTCTATGTCGAAGACCGTGGTCCGGGGATCACCAGCATCAGTGGCCAACCGACGTTCAAGCGTGGTCGGCGAGGCGCGCAGAGCTCCGGTTCCGGGCTAGGCCTGTTCATCGCGCGACGATTGATGGTCGACCAGGAAGGCTCGCTGACGGTCGATGCACGACCGGGCGGTGGCGCATCATTCGCGTTGAGCCTCCCCAGCTCACCATCGGTCTCGTCGGAACGGCCGCGTCGGGTTGCCGTACAGCCGGCGGTCGTGCGATGACCAGGCGCGTCCTCGTTGTCGAGGATCAGGTGTTGATGGCGATTGGCCTACAGCTGGCATTGTCCGGGCGTTGTTGGGAGGTGGAGACAATCAGCGGGCCGACGGCACCTCACGTGGTCGCTCATGCGCAACAGTTCCAGCCCCAGGTTGTGCTGTTGGACCTCCACCTCGGCGGCGTAGGCAGCGGGATCGTGCTCATCCGACCACTGTTGTCGACAGGAGCGCAGGTAGTGATGCTGACCGCCGAAATGCGTCGTATGGTCCTGGCTGAGTGCATCGAAGCCGGCGCCATCGGTTGGATCGGCAAGGGAGCCGCGCTCGACGAGGTCGACGAGGTCCTCGGCCATGTCATCGCCGGGGAGACGGTACTCGGGCGGGCCGATCGCGCCGCGCTGCTCGACGAGCTGCGGCTGGAGCGGGCGGGCGCGCAGCG
>JAYTZE010000604.1:0-1314 GCA_043742385.1 Ilumatobacteraceae bacterium | reverse complement strand
ACGCAGCCGAGGGAGAGCCGGGTACGTTCAAGGACAGAGCGATCATCCGGGCCAATCCGTATGCAGTCATCGAGGGTGCCCTCATCGCCGCACGAGCTATGGACGCGCTATCGGTCGTCATTGCCACCAAGGTCGCGTTTGTCGAGGAAGTCAAGCGCCTCCGTGCAGCGATCGCTGAGATCACCGCCGCTGGGTGGCTCGGTGAGACCGACATCCGAATCGTGGAGGGACCCTCGGAGTATCTGTACGGTGAGGAGACCGCACTGCTGGAAGTGATCGACGACCGCCCACCGTTCCCACGAATCGCCCCACCGTATCGTCGTGGAATCGTCGAGGTCGTGCGGTCAGAGAGTGATGCCGACTCTGGAAGTGGGTTGGCCGCGGACGTACAGATGGCGGGCACCGAGGCGGACAGTGCGGCGCCACCCGTCCTGGTCAACAACGTCGAGACCATGGCCAACGTCGCAGGGATCATCGCCAAGGGCGCCGAGTGGTTCAGATCAATCGGCACGGCCGAGTCGCCAGGCACGATCGTGTGCACCGTCACAGGCGCTGTGCGCCGCCCGGGCGTTGTCGAGGTACCAATTGGCACCCCGCTACGAGAAGTCATCGAGCAGGCAAGCGGAGGTGTCGAGCGCGGACGACAGATCACGGCGGTACTGGTCGGCGTTTCCAGCTCGGCGATCACCCCAGAGCAACTCGACACGGAACTGAGCTATGAGGCGATGGCGGCGATCGGCAGCGGTCTCGGATCGGCAGGGTTCCTGGTGATCGGTGACGATACCGACGTCGTCGCTGTTGCCGCCGCGGCGTCGCGCTTCCTCGCCATCGAGTCGTGCGGTCAATGCACCCCGTGCAAAGCGGATGGCGCAGAGATCGCTCGGCTGCTCGGAGATGCAGCCGGGGGCGAAGGTACGCCAGAGGCTCTGGTCACCATCCAAGAGCGACTCGAAACAGTTGCCGATGGCGCGCGGTGCAGTCTCGCAGCGCAGCAGCAGGCGGTGGTCGGTGGCCTGCTGAAATCGTTCGACCGACAGTTCCGGTCGCGGTTCGAATCGAACGCGACAGCGGTCGAGGTGCATCTCATTGCAGCGCTCGTCGACATCGGCGAGCAAGGGGCCACCGTAGATCCGTCGTTCGCCTCCAAGCAGCCCGATTGGACGCACGACGACCTCGACAGCGGGAAGTCCCCGGTCGAACGATTCACCGATCACCGCGCCGACGAATCCATGGAGGATCCTTCGAGGTCATAACGAACCTCCGACGTGCACCGACGAGTAGAATCCTGCAGCGTGTCGACGCCCTTCCGTACCC
>JAYTZE010000603.1:0-1315 GCA_043742385.1 Ilumatobacteraceae bacterium | reverse complement strand
TTGCGGCCGCGATCCATGCGCCAATTGCGGTAGCACCGCCGGCCCGCAACGCGTCGATCGAATGGATCGCGTCGCGTCGAGTGACGTCGGTCATCTTGGCGAGGCCAGGATGCGTGGGATACACCATCTGCGCCACGCTGTGACCGCTGACGACGGCGAACCAGGTGCCATCGACGATCTCACCCAACGCCACCTTCGCAGCGCGGCGGGCGGCGACGATCTTCGAGGCCGGCATGTCCATCGAACCGGACGTGTCGACGATGATGATCTCTGCTGCCTCGCCCTGACCAGATTGGCCAGCGGTTCCGGCGGCGGTGCAGCTGACTGACACCACCGCGTGCACGTCGGTGGCGCCTTCTGCCAGGAACTCGTTTTGAAAGACCTCTGCCTTGAACTCAGCCACGTGATGTCCTCTCTCGTTCCAAGCGTAGTGATGGCTCGCAGCGAGCAAGGGCGGCTGTGATGTTGTCGTGCCCACCGGCCGCATTGGCCCAATCCACGAGCGACGCACACATCGGCAATGGATCGGGACCTGACGTGGAGTACACCGTGGAGAGCTGGGTCGCCATCTCGTCGAGGGCCGAGGCATAGTTCCACAGGCCGTCGCTGCACACGAGCAGCCAACCGGGACCCTCGATCGACTGTGAGGCGACCTCGGGGGTGTGATCGACGGAGTCGGCGCCCAGCCAGCGGGTGATCGTGTGAAATGTCGGATCCGACTCCGCTTGTGCTCGAGACCTACCAGCCGCGAGCATCTCGGTTCCCAGCGAGTGGTCGATGGTCAGCTGCCGGTGCTCTCCGTCGTCGGGGAACCAGTACGCCCGCGAGTCACCGCACCACGCAACTGTGATCAGCGAACCAGCGATGACCGCTGCGACGAAGGTGCACGAGGGTGGCTCGCTCGGGTCGCCGAGGGTGTGGGCGACGCCAACGGCGGCCGCATTGGCATCGGCACACGCCCCCACCAAGGCGTCGGACCAGTAGCACACGGCTGCGGCGACGGATACCGGCGACGATGATGCCATCGATGTCAGCTGGCTGCAGGCCGCAACTGACGCATCGAGGGCGGCGCGGTCGCTGTTGGGCGCGCTGGTGACGCCATCGCACACGACCAATACGGCAAACGACCCGTCGGCGGTTGCCGACAACGCCATGGCGTCTTCGTTGGCTGCATGGCTGATTCCCTTGTCGCAGACTCCCGCGACCCATGTCGCCGGCTGCTCGGTCCAATGGTCACGCGGCGAACGGGCCTTCTGTCCACAGGTGCCGCAGAAGCCGTCGTCGAGTATTCGCCCATCGCACTGCGTGCAGAACG
>JAYTZE010000602.1:0-26263 GCA_043742385.1 Ilumatobacteraceae bacterium | reverse complement strand
CCGTCTTGTGTCCACACGAACGCAATGGTGTTGCCGTCCGGCGACCACCGTGGCTCGAGGAGCGCGCCGGGGCCGTCTGTGATCTGGGCCAGACCGGTGCCATCGGAGTTGACGACGAACAGCTCGAAGTCAGGCGGCTCGGTGTCGGCGTCCGTCGGCGGTTCGGGCGCGTGTCGATTGGAGCTGAACAGGATCGTTCCAGACGGCGCTGCAGCGATGAATCGTGGACCACCGCTTGTCGAAGTCGACTCGGTTGCTGCGGGTACGGACTGATCGTCGCTGCAACTCCCCAGCAGCCAACAGGCGACGAGAATTGCTCTAGCCCGCACCGTCAGCTCGGGTGAGTGGTTGGGATCTCGACGATGAACCGTGCGCCGGGATGGTGGTGGGCATCGATGCGGATAGTACCTCCATGGTGGTGCGCGACGGAACGGGCTATGGCGAGGCCGGCTCCGGTGCCTCCGTCGTCCGAGGTTCGTGCGTCGTCGACCCGGCTGAAGCGGTCGAACACATCGTTGTGATGCTCCGCCGGGATGCCGGGGCCGTCGTCGGCGATGGTGAGACACGCGATGCCGTCGTGCTCGGCGAGGGTCACTTCGACGGTGCTGTGTGCGTGCCGGGTCGCGTTGTCGAGGAGGTCTCGCACGACGCGGGCGAGTTGGCGGGCGTCGCCCTCGACTTGCGCGGCCGACACTGACGTCGTGTCGATGTGGACGCCGAGGGTGGCGCCTATGCGGTGGACCTCGTGGAGAACGATGTCGTCGAGATCGACAGGAACATGAGGTGTGCCAGCCGTGGGCTCGGCGTCGTTTCGGGCGAGGACGAGGAGGTCTTCGACCAGTTGCTGCATCTGTTCGGCTTCGTCGAGGACGCTGTGGTGGGTTGCCCGAAGGTCGGCGGTGTCGGGGTGGGCGAGATCGACTTCGAGTTCGGAGCGGATACGGGTGAGCGGGCTGCGGAGTTCATGGGAGGCGTCGGCGACGAATCGTTGTTGGCTGATGGCAGAGTGTTCGACACGGTCGAGCATGCCGTTCATGGTGTGGGCGAGCCGTTGGATCTCGTCACCGCTGGAGTGCTCCGGGACCCGGCGGTGCAGGTTCTGGCCGGAGATGGTGGCCACCTCGCGCCGGATCGCCTCGACCGGACGAAGGGTGCGCCCCACGAGCCACCAGATCAGGGCGGCGAGTACGACAGCGACGATCGGGATGGCGCCGGTGAGTCCAAGGCGGAGGGCCGAGATGCTCTCGTCGATGTCGTCGATGGGGGACGCCACGTGGATGATGTGATCACCGGTGCGCATCGACAGAATCCGGTAGTCGGGCTCGCCAGCGATGAGATGTGCCGTGCGGAATTGGCGGGTGGCGTCGCCCGGTGGACCGGGCAGCGCTGCCTGCGAGACGAAGTTGGCGGTGGCCGCGATCACGTCGCCGTCGGTCGTCGTGATCTGGGCGATTGAATCGTCGTCACCGCGGGGTGCGATCGCACGAGGTGCGTCGTTGGCCGCGGAAATGTCGAGTACGACCGATTCCACCTTCATGCCCAACAGCTCCGTGTTCACGCCGCGCACGACGACTGGGCCGGTGTTGTGGGCGAAGTCGCGGTGCTCGAATGGATCGCTGATCGCCTCGCCTTGCTCGACGAAGGTGGGCGCATCGACCTCGACCGACAACTTGCCTCGCTGAGGTCGGCCTCGACCAGTGGAAACCTCCCCAACGCAGCAGATATGGCGGCACGGTTAGCAGCTCGGCTGCGCGCCGGTGACTTTGTGAACTGACGCTGAGGCTATCGACGCCCGGTGTCAGGTCTGGCACTGGTCTGCCTGCCGGCATGCGCCGCGATGTTCGCTGCCTGGTGGAGCCCGATCGTGATCTCGAGTCCGACCGGCATCGTTCTGGCACTCGTCACGACTCTCTGGGACACCATCGGTCGGGACGGCCGGGGCACCGACGTCCTCACGATGGCTGACGACACAAGTTGTGAGTCGGTGTCACCCAATGGCTGTCGAACAACGTCTGTTCTGGATACCAAGTCAAAGGAGACATCACATGGACAAGAGACTGCTTTGCGTAGCTTGCGGGGTTGTGCTCGTCGCCGGCCTCGTCACGGCCACCACCGCTGGTGCCCGATCTCGGTCGGCGAAGACAACCCTCGCCGCCGTAGACGGCACCGAGGTCGGCACCGTGGAGTTCAAGACCGACGACGGATACACCGAAGTTCGGGTTCGACTCACCGCGGCGCCCGGCGTCGATGCCTTCCACGGCTTCCACATCCACGCCAACGACGTCATCACCGAAACGAACGGTGAAGGTTGCATCGCCGACCCAGCGGCCGCTCCATCGACATGGTTCGTGTCCGCCGACGGTCACTACAACCCGACCGGGCAAACTCACTCACATCATGTCGGTGACATGCCGGTCGTGTACGTCAATGCTGACGGCAGCGTCGAGACTCGCTTCCGGATCGACAAGATCAACCCGAGTGATCTCGAGGGCAAGGCCGTCGTCTTGCATGCGGGTGCTGACAACTTCGGCAACGTGCCCCTCGGTGTAGGCGCAACCCAGTACACATCGAACTCGCCTGCAGCGACTGCGGCGACCGCGAGGACCGGTAATTCCGGCGACCGGATCGCGTGCGGAGTCATCACCACGCGGTGACCGCCACGAGACGCACGCGGCGCGGAGTCACTCGGGTGGCTCCGCCAGCGTGTTCGATTCGCTTTGTAGCTGGGTCCACCGTCACGCCTGCGGTGGGGGGTTGCCTCGGTGTATTTCATTGACGATGGCGTCGAGCACCCAGGCGACGATGGGGCCTGATTCGTCTCCTGTGACCCCGAATTCCTCGCGCATGCGGAGCCAGGCCTGTGCCGACAGCAGGCACCGGATTACCGCAGTAAGACGAAGGCGGTCTCGGTCACCGAGTTCCGGCAGAATTGCGTCGATCACGACGGGGAAGTGCATCGAGTTTGCTCGTGTGTCTGGCGAGAAGCGGCGCGGGTCGGCGTTGAACAGGGCTTCTGCTCGGGCCGCGACGTGGAACTTCTCCAGTCCAGCCATCAGCTGAACGGCGGCCGCCTTGAGGCCGTCGATGGTGTCGATCCGAGAGTGCATCGGGTCCGGCCCCTGCCCCAAGAAGCGGAGCAGCCTGCCGGTCAGGCCCGTGAGGAGCGCGTCGCGATCGGGGAAGTGTCGGTAGACAGTTCGCTCTGAAACGCCTGCTGACTGCGCGATCTCACGAGTCGAGACCTCGTCGATGCGATGGAACTCCAGTAGTTCGGTGACGGCGTCGAGGATCAGGTCACGCGTCTGTTGTGCGTGTCGTTCCCGAAGCGGTGAGGAATACTGGCGAGAAGAGGTCTCAGACATGGTTCGTTGCTCGGCTCCTTCCACCATTGTGTCACATCACAGCCGGAATGACAGATTACCGTATTGACGGCAGCTGACTGTCATCATAGTATCCCCGGGATGACCAACATGGCGCGATCGGCCCCAACGACGGTATTTGCTCCTCCCTCGCATGGGATGTGGGAGTTGGAGACCACGCACCACGGGTTGCGGCCGTTGTCTCGCTTCCTGCGAGACGCATACAAGCGGGCGTTCGAGGCCGGCACGATCGTGCTCGCCGAGCGCTGGGGGCTGCCGCTGGCCGGGGTCCGCGCCGAGCTCGTGAACGGATGCATGTACATCCGACCCACGGGCGTGGGTGAGGGGGCCAAGCCCATGCCGACGCCGCCCAAGATCCTCATGAAGTTGTTGGTTCGTCTGCATCCGGAGATGCGTCGACGCGCCCGTACGGCCGCACAGGCGTGGAGGGAACGCAGGTGGCGATCCGAGGTCGATCAGTGGTTCGACCACGACCGAGCCGAGGTCGTCTCACAGAACCTGGCATTCCAGGCCGTCGACTGCTCGACCCTCGACAACGTTCAACTCGCGTCATATGTCTTCGAGGTCTTGGCTCACTTCGAGGCGCAGGCGCGGCGAAACATGGAGACCCATGGGGGCGATCTGATGCCGGTTGGCGACCTGCTGGCCCACTGTGTGGACTGGGGTATCGATCCCGGCGAGGCAGCAGCCCTGCTGCGCGGCAGTTCGCCCGCAACCGTCGAGACCGCCCAGCTGCTCAGCCCGATCGCTCGCGCCGTGCGTGGGAGCGATACGAAGCCGACCTCGGTCGACGACGTGCGCGCGTTGAGCACCGAAGCGCGTGCCGCTGTTGATTTGTGGGTTGAGCTCCATGCGTGGCGAACTGTGACGAGCGACGACATCGACCGTCCAACCCTCGCCGAGATCCCCGCGCTGCAACTCGCCGCACTCCTCGCAGCCGGTAACCACGACATTGCAGACGCATCCCCTTCCGAGCATGCGGTTGTGAGATCAAGGGTCCCCGCCGACAAGCGGGAACTGTTCGACGAGCTACTCGTGGAAGCCCGGTACGGCAATCGTCAACGCGAAGACATCCGCGGAATCTGTTGGAACTGGCCGGGCGGGCTGGTGCGACGAGCACTGCTCGAAGCGGGCCGACGCCTGGTCGCGAATGGTGCACTGATGGACGTTGAACATGTTGCCGAACTCACCCCTGATGAACTCGCCGGCCTGCTGGCGCATCGACCCGGGCCAAGCGCCGAACAGCTTGCGGAGCGGGCTGCGACGCGAGATCGGATCGAAGCCATGCCTCCGCCGCGAATGCTCGGCGAACCCGAGGCGCCGCCTCCGCTCGACGCGCTGCCGCCCGCGATGGCACGCGCAACCGCAGCGTTGATGGCCAACCTCGTCGCGGACGCGACGCCACCCGAGTCCGAGATTCTCCACGGCGTCGGAATCGGCGACCAGAGTTACCGTGGCCGGGCGCGTATCATTACGGGCGCGGCAGACGCATTCGAACGACTCGAGCCGGGCGATGTACTCGTCGCCAGGTTCATCGGCCCGTCGCTCAACTCGATCCTGCCAATCCTTGGCGCTCTCGTCGTCGAAGAAGGCGGCCCGCTGTGCCACGCGGCGATCGTTGCCCGCGAGTTTGGGTTGCCGGCGGTGATCGGCGCCAGGGGTGCGACCGTCCACATCCTCGATGGCGCCCTCGTGGAAGTCGACGCCGGCGCCGGAATCGTTCGTTCGATCTAGACGCTCGCCCGATAGTGGCTACACGGAGTGCCCCGAGGAACGCGGCGAGCTGGTCGATGGTCGCCAATGGCTTGTCACGCTGCTGGCAGCCATCATGCGGCGCGAGGTGACGACCAACATGACGAAGGCCAGCCCCGCCACGACAGCGAACGCAACACGCAGGTCGCGCCACTGAGCGAGGGCGCCCACGCTGACAGCGGTAAGCATCGCGCCGAGGCGTTGGCCGAGGAGCATTGAGCCAAGGCCCGCACCGGCCGATACGCCGGGGAGGCGGGCCGCCGTTGCGTAGAGCTGCGGGAACACCACCGACAGGCCGAGGCCCCACACCGCAAGGCCCACCAACGCCACCGCACCCACGGGTGCTATCACCGCGACGAGTGTCCCAGTGCCGACCAGGGTGACGGCCCATGTGAACAGCCGCTGCTCACCAATCCGGTCGAGCACGTGGTCGCCGCCGAGACGGCCGATGAGCATCGCGCCAGCACAGGCCATCGTGCCGAAGCCGCTGGCTCGACCGAAGTCGAACTCGTCGCGCATGAGGACTGCCGCCCAGTCGTTGGGCATCACCTCTAACGCGACTGCACCGAGCGCGGCCAGGCCCATGAGGACCGTGACGGCGGAGAACCGCTTTGGCCGTGCAGTCGCCGCATCGTCGGTGTGCACAGGGGCGTTCGGCGGAGGGTCGACCGGGATCAGCCATCGCCGAACCACAACGACCGTGATGAACATGACCGCTCCAACCACGAGCAGCTGGGCGCGCACGCTGGCGCCAACTGCCGACGCAGCCGATCCGACCAGAGCACCGCCCGTAAAGCCAAGACTCCACATGGCGTGCAGCCTGTTCATGATCGAGCGACCAAGCCGTTGCTGCACCATCACACCTTGGGCGTTCATCGCCACGTCGTTGCACACATCCATCACGCCCAAGGTGGTGAGCAGTACGAGCAGCACCACTGCGGTTGGTGCAAAGGCGATGAGTGGCATGCCGATCGACAACGTGGTGGCCACGATGGTCAGCAGCCGACGGCTGCCGAGGCGGTCGATCAGCCGCCCGACCACGAGGGCGCCGATGATCCCGCCCAGGCCTCCGCCCAGCAGGGTGGCGCCGAGGCCGGCATTGCCCAGGCCGAGCTCGTCGCGAATCTCCGGAATGCGTGGCAACCAGTTCGAGAACGTCGCACCGTTCACGAAGAACAGCGCGGCTACAGCGGCAGCAGAGTGTCCAGTGCGCGGAGAGTCCAGCGAAGGTGCCGTGGTCACGGCGGTTCATCCTACGTCGCAGCCGCCTCGAGGCCGTCGAGGGTGGGGCCCACGCCGTAGCCGAACTCGTTGCCGTAGCGTGAGGCTGCCGGGTGCAACGATGAGCGACATGACCGACGCGTTCTCGTTCGACTCCATCGTGATCGGAGCCGGTCAGGCCGGTCCCGGCATCGCCGGCCACCTCGTGGCCGCAGGCCAGCAGGTCGCCTTGATCGAGGCCGACAAAGTGGGCGGTACCTGCCTGAACCGGGGTTGCCGCCCGACCAAGGCACTGTGGGCATCCGCCAGAGTGGCTCACCTCGCGCGAACCGCCGGGCGTCATGGCGTGAACACCGGCGCGTCAGCGTTGACTTTGCCGCTGTGATGGCTCGCAAGGACAATTTGATCGACGGCTGGGTCGACGGGTATGCCGAATCTCTCGGCCACACCGACGGGTTGACGTTGTTGTACGGCGCAGCCCGATTCGCCGGTCGTTCCGATTCGACATTCGCGGTCGCTGTCGGGGATCGCACCCTGACCGCCGCCAACGTGTTCCTCAACGTCGGCACCCGTGCCACAAAGCCACCGATCCCCGGGCTCGACGACGTCGCATGGCTCGACAATGACCGCGTGCTTCATCTCGACGAGGGCCCGGCCCACCTCGTGATCCTCGGCGGCAGCTACATCGGCCTCGAACTGGGGCAGCTGTTCGCCCGCTTCGGCTCTGCGGTCACCATCATCGAGCGCGGCGAGCGAGTCGCTGCACGCGAGGACGCCGATGACGCCAGTCCGACAGCGCCAACTGGGCTCGGAGCGGAGGGCGTGCCTGCCGTCAGGTCGAGATCGCCCAGACAGAAGCGAAGTGCGATGCTGCGGCGGCGACGGTGACGACGTGCCACACCTCGTGGTAGGAGAACACGGCCGGATGTAAACGCGGCCATGTCCTGGCGAACCACCGAGCCCCGAGTATGTACAGCGAACCGGACAGCAGGTAGAGCATCGCCGGTGCCACGCCGCCCCTGACCCACAGTGCAGGGAGCGCAAGCGCTGCGAGCCCGCTCACGGTGGGGATCAACGCTGTCCCGATGGCGTCGCCGCGGTGCCAATGGCCGAACTTGAACACCGCACCAGCCACCGATGCCGCCCAGACGACTGACAGCAGACCGATGCCCCATGCGGATGGCATCACGATCAGAACGACCGGTGTCGCCGATCCGCCCATCGCAGCAAAGATCATGGCGTGATCGGCACGGCGCCACGCTGCTCGCGCTCGGAAGTCGTTGACCCAACGGTGGTAGATGGTCGAGGCGGCGAGCATCGCGCACACTCCGACGGCGTAGATCGCTGCGCCCGTAGTTGCCCGAGGTCCGTCGGCGAACACAATCAAGAGGGTCACCGCCGGGATCGCTGCGAACAACCCAATCATGTGGACTCGACCCCGCCACGACGGGCGGGCGTCGCAGCCAAGCGGATCGTCGCGGCCATCAGCTGGCACGAACCGTTGATGCAAGGCCCAGCTACGGCCGTAGTCGTTGGACTTCCGGGGACGGGATTTCACCACAGATGCCAAGCGCGAACCCACCCTCGAATTGATGGACGACTTTGAACGGCGGGGAGCAAGGGTCCGGGTCCGGCGGACGTTCGTGTCATCGAACGAAGCCACAGGATATCGAACCTGGAGGGCGGGATGGGTTCGGGCCCGCACCCAGCCAGGCGCTCTACTCGACGCTGTTCGGCCATGCGCATCGGCATCAGAGCAAGTCTTGCTACGGCGTGGTTCGCGCATCTCCTGGCGCGACGCGCCGTCGTTGCTGCGTCCGCGGAGCTAGCGCGCGGGCGACTCGAGCGCCTCGGTGAGCGCGGCGAGTGCCTGCTGCTGGCTGGTCACGTGGATCGCGTCCCAACCAGCTGCCCTTGCTCCGTTCACGTTGGCGACGAAGTCGTCGAGATACAGGATGCGTTCAGGCGCGATTCTCAGTCGCTTCGTCGTCAACTCGTAAATCTCCGGCTCTGGTTTGCGATGCCCGACCTCTGAAGAATCGATCACGAGGTCGAAGATCCCGAAGTCGACATGCTTCTCGATGTGGGCGCGGAACTCCTTGAAGCTGTTGGTCAGCAAGGCGGTGGTGATGCCTTCCGAGCGCAGCTCGACGATTCGTCTCACGACGTCGTCGTGCACCTTGAACACGCCGTCGAGGATGATGTCGAACTCGTCACCGGTCAGCACGATGCCGACCTCGGTAGCCCATGGCTGCGCGAGGTGCTGAAACCCCTCGACCGCGATCTCGCCGCGTTCGGCACGATGCCAGGGATGATCCTTGGTCGACACGTTTGGTGGTCCCATCAGCACGTGCAGCAATTCGTCCATGGTCACGCCGTGGCGCGCCGCGACCTCGCTGATGCGATCGGTGATCGGGCTGATCAATACTCCGCCGAAGTCGAACACGACAGCCGAGTAGCGCAGAGCACTCATTGCGCCATGTCTACACCGCGACGATGCGCAGGACCTCCCAGCGATACTCAGACCCTGAAGGCGATCAGCCGCGAGTTCTTCGATGGGCACACGGTTAGCAGGGTGCTGAAAAACGTCTGATTGGTGCAACCCGCTTGCTCATGCTCAACTGAATGGTACGAGCACGGTTCGAACGGCTGGATGCGCCGCCACGACTCCTACGCAGTTGCGACGGCGTGACACTCGTCCCTCACTCGAGCAAAGGGACCGCTGCCGACATGCCTGGGAGTGCGCCGCGGCTTACTAGTGTCGAGCTATGTCCGTCGTGAGTGTGGATGTTCCTGCGTTTGCGGCCGCCGAAGCGTTGTTCGAAGACGGGTACGTGATCGTCGAACGAGTTCGTTCGGCCGCAGCGCGAGAGATGAAGGTCAACTGATGATGGCCACCGTCGCGAAGTCGGCCCGACGCATCTCGGCCGATGCCGCAGCCGCGATGGTCCGTTCCGGTGATTGGCTCGACTATGGCGCAGGGCTCATCCAGCCCGATGCGTTCGACAAGGCACTGGCCGAGCGGATCGGCGAACTCCACGACGTGAACATTCGCGGGTGCTTGAGCACGCGACCGCGTGCGGTTGTCGAAGCCGATCCCGGACGCGAGCACGTCTCGTTCTTCAACTGGCATCTGGGCGGCTACGACCGCAAGCACAGCGACGCCGGGCAGCAGAACTACATCCCGTGCAACCTCGGGGAGATCCCTGACTACTACCGACGCTTCATCGACCCGCCGGACCTGATGGTGATCAAGTCGTGCCCAGTCGACGATCGCGGGTACTTCAATTTCAGCGCGGCTAACCTCTGGCACGGCGCGGTCGCTTCACGAGCGAAGATCGTGATCGTCGAGGTCGACCCGGCTCTTCCGTACGTGCACGGCATCGACAACGGGCTGCATATGAGCCAGGTCGACTACGTCATCGACGGTGAGGATCGGCCGTTACCGGAGCTGCCGAACCCGGCGCCGACCGACGCCGATCGTGCTGTCGCCCGACTCATCGCCGGGGAAATCGAAGACGGAGCGTGCCTGCAGATCGGCATCGGCGCCATGCCGAACGCCGTGTGCTCGCTGCTCATGGAGAGCGGCGTCCGCAACCTCGGCATCCACACCGAGATGCTCACCGACGGCATCATTGACCTGTACCGAGCCGGTGTCATCACCGGGTCGGCCAAGACAGTGCATCCTGGCAAGATCGTGTGCACCTTCGGACTTGGTTCGAAGGCCACCTACGACGCGATCCACGACAATCCCGACATCTCATGCCAACCCGTGGACATGACCAACTTGCCGCAACTAATCATCCAGAACGACCGAATGACGGCGATCAACAACACGACTCAGATGGACCTGCAAGGCCAAGCCGCGAGCGAGTCGAGCGGTCATCGCCACATCAGCGGCACCGGAGGACAGCTCCAGTTCATCCGCGGCGCTTATGCATCGAACGGAGGGAAGTCGTTCCTGTGCATGTCGTCGACCTACGAGCGCAACGACGATCGGCGCAGCCGCGTGGTGCTGAACCTGACACCCGGCAACATCGTTACCGCACCCCGCAGCGACATGATGTTCGTGGTCACCGAGTTCGGACTGGTCAACCTGAAGGGCAAGTCGATCCCTGAACGGGCAAAGGCGATGATCTCGCTCGCCCATCCCGACTTCCGCGACGACCTCGAACGAGAAGCCCGAACGAACGGACTCATCCCGAGATCGTTCGTGTGAGTACGTCCGGCGGTCGCTCTTACCGGGCCAGGGCGATGCCGAGAGAGTCGGCGGCGAGGAACTTGGGTGCGCCCTTCTCGTAGAACACGTCGACCTCGGTGATCGTGAAGCCTGCATTCCTCAACAGATCGACGATCGGACGGGTGAGATGGCAACCGCCGAAGAGACGCTTCTGCATCGGATCGAGACGGCGTTGCCAGCGTTGTACCTTCTCGTCCTCATCAGGGGCCAGCCCGTGCTCGACGAAGTGCAACGTTCCACCGGGCTTGAGGACACGCCGTACCTCGTGCAGTGCTGCGACCACGTCGGGGATCGTGCACAAGGTCCACGTCGAAAGCGCCGTGTCGCAACTGTCGTCCGGCAGCGGCAGCAACTGGCCGTCGAGGCCAGATCGCTCGATCGGGACCGTCGAGGCCGCGAGGCGCTTGCCGGCGAGCTTCCACCCGACGTCGGCCGGCTCGATCGCGGCGACGGCGGTAACGGCGGCTGGGTAGAACGGAACATTGAGCCCCGACCCGAAGCCGATCTCGACCACCTGCCCGTGAAGGCCTGCGCATACTCGACTTCGCAGCGGCTCCGAGGCCTTCATTCCGCACGCCGCGTTGACGATGCGGGGGAGCACTTGCTCGGCGTAGATACCCATTGACGACCTCCTCGGCCCCGTTCGGACGGGTGCACCCGGACTGTACCAAGTGCTCGTCAACACAGAATCCGGTCGATTCGGCTCCGAGTCGGAGTGGGCCGGGAGAGACTTTTGCATCTCATAGAAATTTGCACATAGTGTGGGGTCATGTCGGTCGACCCCGCTGAACTCCTTCGGCAGCAGGGTTTCAATGTCACGGCGCAGCGCTTAGCCGTCCTTCGGGCGGTGTCGGGCCGACCTCACCTCACGGCCGAAGATGTGGTCGAGGTCGTCAGGGCTGACATCGGTGCCATCTCGCACCGCGCGGTGTACGACGCCGTCGGCGTCTTGGCCGACATCGGACTGCTTCGGCGCATCCAGCCCTCAGGGTCAGCAGCGCGCTATGAGGATCGGGTGGGTGACAACCATCACCACTTGATCTGTCGCGCCTGCGGCCGCATGGTCGACGTGGACTGCGCTGTCGGGGCCGTGCCGTGCTTGACTGCGTCCGACGACGCTGGCTACGAGATAGACGAGGCCGAGGTCATCTACTGGGGCCGCTGCCCCACCTGTCGGCAGGCAGCCGAAGGTGCCTGAGTTCTGAGTGTTCAAGGTTTGAAGTAGCCACATCATCAATCCCAAATCGTCCAGCTAGGAGAGAAAATGAGCAACGAAGAGCACGGCACGGTTACCACCAGCGACGAGCCGTCGACAGCGACGTGCCCGGTGATGAGCGCCGCGC
Source organism: Ilumatobacteraceae bacterium (assembly GCA_043742385.1). GTDB lineage: Bacteria > Actinomycetota > Acidimicrobiia > Acidimicrobiales > Ilumatobacteraceae > JAENVT01. The sequence continues at coordinate 14,327 of JAYTZE010000602.1, read as the reverse complement.
ACCAAGCTGTCGGGATCACGGCGAACCAGCACTGGTGGCCCGACAGCTTGAACCTGAGGGTCCTCCGCCAGAACCACCCACAGGCCGATCCCATGGGTGAGGACTTCGACTACGCCGCGGAGTTCAACAGCCTCGACTTCGACGCTCTGGCCAACGACGTCGATGCGCTGATGACCGATTCGCAGGACTGGTGGCCGGCCGACTTCGGCCACTACGGAGGGTTCTTCATTCGGATGTCGTGGCACGCTGCCGGCACGTACCGCACCGCGGACGGCCGGGGCGGCGGAGGCGACGGCACACAGCGCTTCGCCCCGCTCAACAGCTGGCCCGACAACGTCAACCTCGACAAAGCGCGCCGACTGCTCTGGCCGATCAAGCAGAAGTACGGCCGGAAGATCTCGTGGGCCGACCTGTTGGTCTTCACCGGGAACCGCGCCCTGGAGACGATGGGCTTCAAGACGTTCGGGTTCGGTGGCGGCCGCGAGGACATCTGGGCGCCAGACGAGGACGTCTACTGGGGTCCGGAGCGGGTCTGGCTCGAAGACCTTCGCTACAGCGGCGACCGGGAGCTTGCCAATCCGCTGGGCGCGGTGCAGATGGGTCTGATCTACGTCAACCCTCAGGGGCCGAACGGCAATCCGGATCCGATGGCTTCGGCCCGCGACATCCGTGAGACGTTCAAGCGGATGGCGATGAACGACGAGGAGACGGTAGCGCTCGTCGCCGGCGGGCACACGTTCGGCAAGACTCACGGCGCAGCCGACCCCGACCAGTACGTCGGTCCCGAGCCTGAGGGTGCTGGCATCGAGGAGCAGGGATTCGGCTGGAGGAGTGGCTTCGGCAGCGGCAAGGGTGGCGATGCGATCTCCAGTGGGTTGGAGGGAATATGGACCAACAACCCGATCCGCTGGGACAACGGCTTCTTCGAGAACCTTTTCGCGTACGAATGGGAGCTGACAAAGAGCCCGGCTGGTGCGCACCAGTGGACCCCAAAGAACCCCGAGGCGCAGGGCACGGTGCCGGACGCGCACGATCCGTCGAAGCGCCACGCTCCGACGATGTTGACGTCGGACCTCGCACTGATCGTCGATCCGGTCTACAAAGAGATCTCGAAGCGGTTCTTCGAGAACCCCGACCAGTTTGCCGACGCGTTCGCGCGGGCCTGGTACAAGTTGCTCCATCGCGACATGGGACCCGTCGCCCGCTATCTCGGCCCGTGGGTTCCCGACGAGGAGCTGCTGTGGCAGGATCCCGTCCCCGCGGTCACGCACGAACTGATCGGCGACGCCGACATCGCGGCGCTCAAGGCCAAGATACTCGGCTCCGGGCTGTCCATCTCCCAGCTGGTCTCGACCGCGTGGGCGTCGGCGTCCACCTACCGTGACACCGATAAACGCGGTGGGGCCAACGGGGCGCGGGTCCGCCTCTCGCCGCAGGCCGAGTGGGACATCAATGTGACCTCCGGCGTGTCGCGGGTGTTGTCGACCCTCGAGGGCATCCAGCAGGAGTTCAACGGTTCCGGCAAGACCGTCTCGCTTGCCGACCTGATCGTGTTGGGCGGCTGCGCGGCGGTCGAGCAGGCTGCGAAGCAGGCCGGCCACGACGTGCAGGCCCCCTTCACGCCGGGCCGCGCCGATGCCACGCAGGCGCAGACTGACGTCGAGGCCTTCGCCGTGCTCGAGCCGACGGCCGATGGATTCCGCAACTACCTCCAGAAGGGCCATGATCTGGCGTCGGAGCACCTGTTGATCGACAAGGCATTCATGCTGACGCTGTCCGCTCCCGAGATGACCGCCCTTCTCGGCGGCATGCGCGTCCTCAGCGCCAACGCCGGGCAGTCCGAGCACGGAGTCTTCACCGACCGACCGGGGACGCTGACCAACGACTTCTTCGTGAACCTGCTCGACATCGGGACAGTGTGGAAGGCAACCTCGGAGTCGGAGGATGTGTTCGAGGGTCGCGATCGCCTAACCGGAGACCTCCGCTGGACCGGCACCCGCGTCGACCTCGTCTTCGGTTCGAGCTCCGAACTCCGAGCCCTCGCCGAGGTCTACGCCAGCAACGACGCCAAGCAGAAGTTCGTCACTGACTTTGTCGCCGCGTGGAACAAGGTCATGAACCTCGATCGTTTCGACCTCGCCTGAACCGAGGGCAGGACGTGCTTCGCGCCAAGGCGATGGTCAGTGCGGTGATGATCGGGCTGACCATCGCCAGTTGCGGCGCAAACGCGACCTCGTCTGACCAGACGCCGGTCGCAGAATCGCCGGTCGTGTCGTCGACGACACGACCGATCGAGACGTCGCCGTCGTCGACGACACAATCGACCGCACAATCGGCCGACACGTCGCCGCCACCGACGACAGCAGGCCCCACCGTTTCCCCTGGGCCTCCGGTCTTCGACCGTCAGACGCTCGGCGACAACCTGACGCTGCCGAGCTTCATCCTCACCGTCACCGTCGCGAACACGAACAGCGGGCAGTTGGCCGAGAACATCACCACCAGCGGATTCATCAGCGATCCGATCAGCGTGTACCAACTGGCCACCTTCTCCTTCGACGGCACGACCGACGGCCTGCGCAAGTATCTGGTCGACGGTCGTTCCTACGAGGAGAACCAGGTCGGCGACTGGTACCTGTATGAAGCTGGAAACCCGACCGCCCCGGACTATTCGGACAGGCTCGACTTGCGTTCGGGCACTCTGGGCGGTGTCTTGAGCGCCCAACTCGCCGGCCAAGAGGACTTCGCAGGTATCCCGGCAAACCATTTCGTGTTCGACGAAACCGACCTCGCCAGTTATGCCTCCTACACCCCGGAAAACCCGGCTCCAGCCATGGAGGGCGACTTCTACCTCGCACAAGACGGTAACTACGTCCTCTACACGCACTCCAAGGAGACCTCGCCCGGTCGGATCTACGAAGTCACAGAGGAGTTGTCGTCGATCGGCCAGTTGGCTGAGATCGCCCTGCCACCAGAACTCGCGCCGATGACGCAGGCACTCGACATCGGAACCGACCTCGGCGGCCTGCTGCCTCCTGGCGCCTCGCTGTCGGCGATGATCCGTTACCAGAACGGAATCGGTGTCGACTATTACACCTACAAGACTTCCGTTCGGAACAACGACGACTTCCTGAACTTCTACCGAACCCTTCCACCGACCAACGGATGGACGGTGTCGCACATCGGCCACATCAAGCCTCACCTCGAACAGATCAATTGCGAAACCTCCGTCGAATGTGTCATCCTCAACAACGGCGGTGAGCAAATCGTCGTGTCCCTCGGTGGAGGCATCACCGTCGAGTACGACCGCGAGCACGTCTTCTCTCCGCTCTAGTGCTCGATGTCAAGTTCGACCTGGCAATAGGGAGCGGTAGAAATCTCGGCGTGTCGTTGGACGGGGTTTGCTCGTCGAGGTCGTCGGCGGCCAGGTGATACGGTGACGGTCTGGTTCGGTGAATGGTCCGACAAGCCGTACAGGACCGTCGAGCCTTCGAGGCGGGGGACCTCACGCCATGGACGAGACCAACCGCGGGGGCTCAAGGTGGCGCAGCCGCGTGATCGCCCTGGCGCTGGCGTCGGGCGCGTTCCTCATCGCCTGCTCCGATACCGCAGGGTTGACGGACTCGACGGTCGAAGAAGGCACCGAACCCACCGTCGAAGTCGCAGTGAGCTCGAGCCTCGACGTACCAGCGAGCTCCAGTCAGGTTCCTGAATCGACCGACTTGAGCTTCATCTTCGAGATTCCGACCGATCCCATCGAGGTTGCCGTTGTGCTGGACGCGAGCAAGACGGTCGAGGTTGTCGTCCCGGTGGAGGGCGGCACGATCACGGCCACCGGAGCAGATGGCACTGTCTACACCCTGGACATTCCCTCCGATGCCCTCCTGACCGAGACCACGGTCGGGCTGACCCCGATCGCCAGCATCAGCGGCATGCCCTTCGGCAACGACTCCTACGCCGTGCAGATGAGTCCGGAGGGATTGTTCTTCTACGACTCTGCGATCCTGACCATCACACCGGCCGAACCGATTCCCGTCGATGAGCAAATCGTCTTCGGATACCAGGGAGACGGGTCCGACCTGATCGTTGCGACTCCGGTTGTCGATTCGGCCGACATCAAGATCCAGGTGCAGCACTTCAGCGGCAACGGGGTCACCAAGGGTCTGCTGGCGGACATCGATCCGGTGCGCGAGCGGCTCGGCGGTGATGTCGAGCAGCGATTGAAGAACGCGCTGAACGCGGAGCTGAGCCGGACGCGGCAGCGGGCTTTGGCCGGCCTTGAGAACGACACGGCAGAAACCACCGCCGCGTTCGAGGCGATCTGGAGCCGGTACGTCGAGTTCGTCCTCAAACCGCGAGTAGCCGCCGCCGGCGAGAGCTGCGCGGCCGGACGGCTGGCCATCGAGACCGTGCTCGGCCTGGCCCACATGCGCGGCATTCTGGGGCTGGAAGAGGGTGATGGTCTGAGGGACTACCCAGGCCTTGTGGACAGCGCGGCCAGGGTGTGCATTCTCGAGGAGTTCGAGCTGTGTGTCGAGGAGCACGTCATCCACCGCATGGCGCGAGTCTGGCGGGGTTTTGAACGCCAGTACGCGCTGATGGACCTGCTCGGTGTCGCGGTCGACCCTGCCGTGCTACGCGAGGCACGTGAACTGACCGTCCAGTGCCTGACGTTCAAGTTGACGTTCGACTCGTCTGGAACCGTCAAGAGTGCGGAGGGCGGTGGCTACGCGTCCACCGTGACGGCAGAGGTGACACTGCGCTTCAACCCGGACGAGAATGCGATCCGCGGTGACGCTCCGTTGGTCAATACGGCGTTCGAATGGTTCGTGCCCGTGTGCAATGCGACCGGCGTCCTCGGTGGTGGTGGTCCGTTCCAGGTCCTCGGGTTGAAAATCCTGACCGAGGGGTCAGACGCCCCGGACCAGCCGGTGAACTTCGCCATGTCGTACCTGCCCGGCGACACGTCGGAGAGCGCAACCCTCTCATGTCCAGATGGACCACCGGTGCAACTTCCGACGCGCCCATGGTGGACGGAGCTCTTCGTTGTCACGCATGAGGCCGAGTTGGATGCGCAGGGTCAGGTCGGCGGCGGTTACGTCAGCATCGACTGGGAAGTGTTCGGCGATGAACTCTTCGCCACGAAGGAGTGGACCAAGCAAGTCGACGAGTTCGCCGAGAGCGGGGCGTTCCAACTGTTCCACACGCCTGGCGGATGAGCGCGGTTGTCCTTGGTGGGTTGTGTCGGCCACCGACCGGAGCGGACTGCAGCGACTTCCCGCCAGGCACGGAGTTCATCGATTGTTTCTCGACGCCGACAGTTGTCACGTCACGGTCGTGGGGCTTCGCCGGCTGACGGCCACCCGCGAGCGGTCAGTAGAGCCAGGGGTCGTGCAAGTCGAGGAACTCGGTGCTGGCCATCACGTCCGCGAACTGGGCGAACAGCTCGGCGAGCTCGGCTGGCGGCTCCTTGCCCTCGTTCTCGCGGGCTTCGGCTTCACTCGTGAAGTAGTTCACCTCGACCGTCGAGGTCTCGCCCGTCCATATCCGCACCCCGCCGATGAGATCGGGACGCCACGTGCCGGCATGCTTCTCGAATCGCTGGTCCAGGTCCTTGAGCACGGCTCGATCGACGCCAGCGGCAGTCTTCATGACTTGGACGAACCCGGCGTCGTTCGAGCCCCCGGCGAGGAACTCCTCGGCATCTTCGGAGTCCAAGAACGAGACCGGACCGTCGAAGCACTTCTCGGTCTCGGACCACCACGCGCCCTGCTCCGCGCGCTGGCTGTTGGCGTGCGCTGCCGCCGCTGACTCGAAGCGAGCGATGGCAAAGCCGACGCCGTCGTCGGTCACGCCGCCAGTGCTGCCTAGGAAGCCGGCAGCTCCGGGACGAAGCTCAGCCTCCCAGCGGTCGAGTTGGCGGTGCAGTCCGGACTTGTCGGACACCTTGCCCTCAATGACTTGGACAAACATGCTTCACCTTCGATCTTGGCGATGACGCCATCCGAGATCCCCCTTCCTCAATCTTGGCACCACGCTGACGGTTGTAGCCAACCCGACCTCGCTACCTTGGCCCGGGCTAGGATTGTCGACCTCTAGGGAGGTGATCCATGGTGACACAGGCTCGGACTTTTGAGATCGCCGGGCGACCCACGCCATTGCAGGTCCGTACCGACCGTACGGCGGTTGTGGTGGTTGACATGCAGAACGACTTCGCCTCGCCCGGCGGGATGTTCGACCGAGCAGGCATCGACGTTCGCGGAATCCAAGCGATCGTTGCGCCAACAGCGACGCTTCTTGACGCTGCACGCGCCGCAGGGATGTTGGTCGTCTATCTCAAGATGGGGTTCCAACCCGACCTCAGTGACTCCGGAGCTCCGGACTCTCCCACGTGGGTGAAGCATGTACGGCTCCAGGCCGGAGCCGAGGTCGTTGCTCCAAACGGTGCCCCCAGTCGCATCCTCATCCGCGATACGTGGAACACCGACATCGTCGATGATTTGCGGCCGCACGACAACGACGTGGTGTTGTACAAGAACCGGTACAGCGGGTTCTATAACACCGACCTCGACGCACAGCTCCGAGCCCGACGAATCGACACATTGATCGTCGCCGGCGCCACGACCAGCGTTTGCGTGGAATCGACCGTTCGCGACGCCACGTTCCGTGACTACCGCTGCCTCGTGGTGGAGGACTGCACCGCCGAGCCGATCGGCTCCGACACGCCTCGCACGAACCAGGAAGCGTCCCTCACCGTCCTCGAGCTGCTCTTCGCGTGGATCACCGACTCTGCTGCCGTGACCGACGCGCTCGGTCTCCCATCGCCCGAGCTATCCAGGTAGCGCTCTCGCACGCCGCGCTGGGAACTCCGCAAGGCAGGTCGCAATGTTCCTCGCAGCGAACGGCTGTGGCGTACAAGTTGTGATTCGCGGCGACGAACTCGCCAAGTCAATGAGTCGGCATCTGGTCGATCGACTAAGCGCTGAACATCGGATCGAAGTGATCACCGAATCAAACGTGACCCGACTTCACGGAGTTGACCACCTGACCGCCGTCACGATTTCATCGGATGGTGACGTCGCCGGGTCAGTCGTCGAGACCGCTGCACAGTTCTGGTTCGTTGGTGCTGTTCCCGCCTCCGCGTGGTTGGCGGGAACCGTGGAGCTTGACTGCCGGGACTTCATTCGAACGGACCTTGTGCTCGGACCGCCGTGGCACACCCTTGGACGGCGCCCCCTCCCGTTCGAGACAACCGTTCCGGGCGTATTCGCCATCGGGGATGTGCGATCCGGCAATGTCAAACGCGTCGCCTCTGCGGTGGGAGAGGGATCTGCGGCGGTCAGATCAGTCCACGAGTACCTCGCACTCGCGTTGAGATCGGTCCTGCTACCCGTGCGACGGTCAAGAGCGCTCAAGGCAAGCCGAGGAGTATTGGAGGGCCTATGCAAGTCGGCCGGACAGTTCATCCTGACGGTCGCGCGGCGCAGGACGAACCCACCACCATGCTGGCCGACAGCGTCGCGCACGGATCAAGCACAATTTGAGGAACTCGCCGAGTTGTAGGCCTCGAAGCAGATCCGGATCGGGACGCGGGAAGGGATGACCGCCCGCAAACCGATCGGAGCAAGGATCGGCGACAACGGACGACACCGACAACGTGGCGCCGGCCCGCCTCGTCGCAGCAGTAGGCAGTTGACGGAACTCGCATGACACCCGGATCCATTACGGGTCACGCGACCTGCAACGCCTCGGATGGCGGCGCTGGCCGAGGGCAACGAAATGTAACGAATCCGCCGTTACATTTCCTCGCCGCCTGATGAGGGCGTAAATCGCTCTGACCTGGCGCCCGCGGTCAGATGATTTCGACGGTGACGTTGTGAGCGTGGGCGGCGAGGGCTTCGATGTCTGCTTTGTCGCCGGTGAGGACATTGCCACCCGGTTCAGCAAGGCTGACGACGATCGCGTCGACTGCCGATCCGTGTCGTGCGCGTCGGCGAAGTTCGGCCGCCCGTCGAGCGGTCCGTTCGGTGACGACGGTTTCGATCACGCAGGTCTTGAGGAACCTGTTCGTGGTTGCATCGCGCCCGCTGTTGCCCTGCAATGATTCGACCAGTACGACGGTTGGAGCGACAGGTGGCCAGAGCCCGTGGTCGCGAAGGGCGCGGATGAGTGCGAGTGCGCGTGTCGAGCGCTGGGCGAGGCGACTGACGCCGCCGCTGTCGATGATCAGCAAGGGTCAGCCGGTTTGGTGGAGTTGACGATCGCGGATGCGTCGCACGATCGCGTCGGCGCGAGATTGTTGACGCGCTGTCGGCTCGCCGACTTCAGCAGCGAGTTCGGCAAGGTAGTCGTCGGCCGCCTCCAGAACGTCGCGACGTTCGAGCTCGGCGCGCACGGCGAGCTGGAGCAGTTCTGAAGCGGGCAGATCGCGGCGCTTCAGCTCGTCGTAGAGGATATCTGGAAGGTACACCTGCAACCGTGGCATACGCCTGATCATACGCCTAAACGGATGGCTCGCGGCAAGCACATGTTGAGCCGCAACCAGCCACCGGTGGCCATGTGGAACGTAGAGATCCGGTAGAAGCCCGCCCGCCCTGAAGGTTCGAGAGCACAGCTGACCTGCGGTGTTGGGCTCTTGGGGCTGGGAGTTTTTGTCCCGCCAGTTTCTTGGCACACACCGTCACCCTGGAACGGACTGACTGACAGTGCTCAGCCCCCGACGAAACAGGTCGGACCGATGCGACTCGTCCCGAAGAACTCGACCGATCGCACGGATGTGGCGGCCGTCGGCCCCGTGGATCGCTTCTTGCCTACCGGCCCGACGTCTTCCACCGCGCCACGAACCTCACGCGACCCGGCGGCGCGAGGTTCGTCATGGCTCTGTCGTTCGAACGAGCCGACGTCGAGTGGGCGGGCTTCCACAGCTTCGGCAACATCGCCCCGAACTTCTGGTTCCAGCGATTCGTTGCCGCATCCAACCCGGATGATCTCAGTCTGCTCGGGCTCCCGCAACCCGGACACCCGGTCTGTACGCCCGACGTGATCGACGAGTCCGCGTTGCCGGTGGGCCGAGTTCAGCTGGCGTGGAGGTAACGGCGGAGTGCTTCGCGTATGACGTCGGATGTCGTGACCCCGTCTTGTTCGGCGCGCGCTGCGATCTGTTCATTGAGCTCAGGGTCGAGACGGACCGATTCGACGATTGATGGCCCGCCACCGCCCAGGGTGGGGCGTCCTCGCTTGCCGCGCCGAGCGACGAGTTCGGCGGGGTCGTAGCCGCGTTCGGCTTCATCGGCGAGCGCGTCGATCTCGGCGTCGGTGATGATGCGTCCGTTTGAGGTTCGTTGTGTCGTCATGGTTCGAGCAGCTTTCGGTACTTCGGTCTCATCGGCATCGCGTGGATGGCGAACTCGTTTCCGCTGCTCGAGATGAGTACGACGATCTCGAGCAGGTTGCCCGCACGGTATGGACCGATGACGAGCCATCGATCGGGATCCTCACCGAGATCGTCGATGACGAGTCGGTGCGCGATGGCATGGGTGATGTCGTCGTCGTCCACGCCGTGGCGTCGAGCCGATCGATGGATCTCCACACGCCCTAATCGTACTACGAAATGATCAGCGGAGGGGTCAGCGTCCTCGAAATGTCACACGGTGGCCGTGACACTTCGTTGCATTTCGTCGTCGGCGTGCCCTCATCCGCCCTTTTGCCGCCCTCGCCGACGGTCGATCCTTGCTGACCTGGGACTTTGCGGGCACCCGCTCTGATGCTGGGGGAGCGGCACCCCCAGATTCCCCCGTCCATCCTGGCTGCATTTCCCCTGGTCAGGGGCCTGCTTGACTGTTCGGGGGAATCCGACGCCCTCATGACCTGGTACAAAAGCCCGGGTCAGGAGGGCATTTTTGGACAAAGTGGAGCTGGGGGGAATCGAACCCCGGAAGGCTGTGTTGGGTCGTGTCGTCTCGTGCTGCACAGTGCGCCTGAGCAGGTCTTTCACCTTGTAGACAGTCCGTGTGGTGATGTCTGGTGTCGTCCTGTGGTGACCAGTTTGTGATCACGCTGTGACTACGGATGACGTGTTCATCGAGTCCGCCAAGCCCGGTCCGTTCAAAACCTGAGGAGTCTTCGGCGCCCCTTGGGTCCGCCCGGCGACGGGTCGCCTCGACCATCGCTCGCTACAGAGCCCCGGCGCCGACATGAAGCGGACTCTCGATGGACGTCGCGCTCGCCCCCGCCCGAACGAGATCAAGGGCGTGGGACTTTGGGGTGATCGCGATCACAACAGAGTTCATCGCGGACGTCCGGCTCGCTCTTCTATATCGCCGCTGATGGCACCCGCCGTAAGGCGTCCCGCTACACGTCGATCGCAGGCGTCCTGACCACACCGCGGCGTGTAGCGGGCGTGCAGAGCGCAGCGATCGCGCAGACGCGACAAACCGAAGCGGCGGCAGTTGCCGACGTCCTCGGCCGGTCGGTCGATGACGTCGTCGTAGTAGTGCTCGTCGGTGTCGCGATCGCCGGAGCCATCGCTACGCTCATGGAGATCGATCCAGCGAAGAACGACCTCGCTTGCGCGTTCGACGTCGCGATGCAACTTCTCCGGGGCGCGATCCAGACGTCCAGCCAGACGACACAGACTGACCGCAAGGCGTCGAGTTCGGGATCGGACGTGGGTGCAATCGGACAGAGTGAAAGGCTCCGCCGGTGACGACTCCGACGGAGAGCACACAGCGCGGACCGTGCGAGGGCAGACCTCAAGATGACGGGTCGCTGACGATCTCGACGTGGGCGCCATCGAGGCCACGGGCGAGCGTGGCCAACCCGCGGTCGAGCGTGGCGACCGAACCGCGGTGACGGCGAGCGAGCGCCAGCAGGTGGGCGTCGGTGACCTGGCGATGACCGATCAGGCGGTCGCGCGGGAACAACGACGACGTGGAGGGTTCGACGTCGTCGACCCAGAACCGATGCGAACCAACCGAGCGAAGGTCGACGAGCAGCGCTGCCGATTCGTCCGGCCGCACTGGATCTCCGACGACATTGGCGTTGGCCGAGATCCGCATGAAGCCGCTCTCGGTGATAGGGCAGGTCGCCCAGCCCTGATCCGACCTGGACTCGAACCAGGCGATCGCCACGTCGTGCAAGGTGTGCTCTGGCCAGGCGATGGCGACGAGCACGTTGACGTCGGGCAGGGTGATCACAGGTCAGCGGTCTTCCTCGTCGAGCGCCTTTCGCACGCTGTCCATGGTGATCGGCTTGGCACCGCTGCGGGGGGCGAACGTCGGAACCCGGCCGTGGCGGCGGCGCTCGGCCCGAGCTGACTGCAGCCCCTTTCGCGATAGCTCCGAGATTACGTCGCCGATCGAGCGTCGCTGTTGTTCGGCGAGTTCGCGCGCTGCGGCGAGAACGTCGTCGTCGACCGTGAGTGTGGTGCGCATAAGGCGATGTTATCGCATCAGATGTATCAACATCAAACCTGCGGGACCTGCGGTCGTGCGCACGACGATGGAAGCTAGGCCGAGTTCGACGACGCCACTGGCACGGCGAAAGTGTGATGGGTCACTCGACGTTTGCGACGAACAAGGGTTGCGAGCGCGGAGCTTCCTCTTCACTGCAAGCTTCGGCCAGCCCGGCGAGCTGGGGGCTATCGAACCCACTGGACCGGTGTCCGGCGATGCTCGCCTGTGTTGCTCCGTAGTCGCTGAGCTGGCCTTTTGGGGTTTCGACGTCGAGCTCCAGGGGGCGATCGCCCAGCTCAAGCGTCTCGCCGGGATCTCCGGTAGGGGCGGGGATGAGCGCGTGATCCGATCGGGTTGGCGGGGCGAATGTTGTAGACAACGAATGTCGAGATCAAGGAGGCCTTTATGGGGATCGCACTGGAAACGACGACGAGCTGGTGGAAGGTGTTCGAGGAAGCCCGTTTCGATGACTTGCCCAAACTGGTCCGACCGGACGCCGAGATCGTGATGCCCGGTGGAATGAGAATGAGGGGCCCGAGCGAGCTCCGCCCTATGTTAGAGGCCTATCGCAATGGCTTTCCCGACGTCCACCACGAAATCGTCGGCTCGATCGAAACTGGCGACGCGATCGCGTTGGAACTGCGCATCACGATGACCCACACCGGCGTGTTTTCGACTCCCATGGGAGACGTCCCGCCCACGGGAAACGCGGTACGGCTTGACGCTTGCGATGTTGTGCGCGTCGGCGACGACGGTCGAATCACGTCTTGGCACTCCTACTTCGATCAGGCGAGTCTGATGGCTCAGCTCGGAGTTCAGGGCTGAGTCGAAGAACCTGCGTGCCTGGTGCACTTTTGCGCTGGGCGCGACGGCCGGATGGATGGGCGCTGTGCGTCGAAGGCAATCCTCTCCGCACGACGGTTCAAACGATTCGTCGCCGGCCCCTGAACTCGGCCAGCTGGGCCGTGCGATGTCTAGGCCGGCGATCGAACATGGCCGGCGTCCCCGTCACCGCAACGCGCTACCAGGGGATCATCCACAACTTCGGGATGTTCCACGCACGGCATTCCCCGCGCGCAGCACCGATTCGTCCTCCGGCGCAACGACGCGCACGTTCATGACAGGCCGGTCTCGCGGATCGAGATGCTCAGCCGTTCGGCCGGGAGGTCGAGCCAGCCCGGCGCGGTTCCGGCCACCGAACACGCGCAGGTTGCCGGAGCAAACCCCGGCATCGGTGAATGAGCCCCGTGCGGCGATCAACACCGACCATTCGCAACGTGCACGTGTCGCCGAGACTGATCGTGGCGACGGGTTCGTCCGACGGTTCCTCCCGTCCGCCTTGCTGCGACGAAGTAGGCAGTAGTTGGCAACCGCACTACTCATCGACGTTGTCGCCTGTGCTAGACACGGGTCATGTCGATTGCGGTTTACTTCCATCCAGAGGCGATGTCGGCAGGGCAGTACGACGAGATCATGCAGAAGCTCGAAACAGTGGGGCAGGGCAAACCGAAGGGCCGTTCGCATCACTCGACGTTTGGCCCTGAAGCCAGCCTTATGGTCTACGACGTGTGGGACTCGCAGGAGGACTTTGACGCCTTTGGCCAGACCTTGATGCCGATCCTCGCCGAACTCGGCGTGGATCCGGGTCAGCCCGACGTCATGCCTGTCCACAACATCGTCCAGTAGCGCGGTCGAGTTCAGACTGCTGGCGACGGCGGGCCTTCAAATCTCGCGATGCCGCCGACTCGATTGTGCGACGCAGGATTGGGGGGTGACGGGCGATGTACCGCAACTCGAGTCTCATCATCGAACACCGCTTCGATGTGATCGCCGAAGTCGAGGGGTACGGCTCGAGTCAGCCCGCCAGTGATGACGATGTCGCCAGCCTCGATGCGCCGACCCTGGAGCGCCAGCTGGCCGACCAGCCAGACAACACCCGCCGCAGGGTGACCTGATGCCGCCCGCCCCTGTGCCGATCCGGCATCGGTACCGTTATGTCGAAGGACGACGGTGACCTCGTCGAGGTGCTCGATGCGCTGGAGTGCGGGCCCGACGACGACCTGCGCAGCCGAAGAACCGTCGGCGGTGTTGTCCTCGAGACGGAAGCGATAGCCCGGATACACCGAGTCCACGATCTCCAGACAGGCGAACGCCTCGCCGACGGCGCCGAGCACCTGGTTCAGATTCGCGTCAGCGGGCAGCGAATGGTCGAAGCGGAGCCCGATCTCCGGTTCGACGCGAGGTTGCATGAGGGCCGGGCTCGCAGTGCCGTCATGGGCCACGAGCATTGCGTCAGTGAGTGGGCCGAAGTTCGGTTGATCGATACCCATCTGCGCGCGCATCGCGAGCGAGGTGTAGCCGAGCTTCCAGCCGACGAGATTCTCGCCGCGCTCCAGCCGGAGCGCTGCACCAGCCCGCTGAATCGCGTACGCGTCGTCGATGGTGAGATCGATCGACGACGAGATCGGGTCACATCCCACGCGATTGAGACGCGCTGCCGCGAGCACGGCAGCCCATTCGCCTATCTCGGCTGAAGTCAACGACATCCGCCCTCCCGAGGCGCTCGAGGCGACTCGGCGTGCTTGCCGACGTGCCATCCCGCTTGACCGAGCAGTGCCCCGGCCCAGGCGATCAGCTCGGCCTCCAGCGGTGTCGCCATCGAGTCGTTCCAACGGTTGCCATCCGAGACATTGGGCTTCTCCTCTGCGCGACGCGATGCGTCGGCTCGGCCAACTGTGCCGTCGGGCCGTTCTACGGTCAACAAACGCGTGCTACTCGGCGGAACGACCGAGTTGAACGTATCAAATGATGTCCGAGAATCGGCGCTCGGCTGCGGTGAAGTAGCGATGTCCGGCCCACAGCAAGGCCAGAGTCATG
>JAYTZE010000601.1:0-2903 GCA_043742385.1 Ilumatobacteraceae bacterium | reverse complement strand
GCCGATGCGATTCGACAATGTGGCCACCGTGGAGTCGCCGGCGAACGGCACAGCGCCCGACATCGACTCGAGCAACGTGAGGCACAACGAATACACATCGCCCTTCGGGCCCCGCCGGCCGGATTCCGCCAGTTCGGGCGCGGCGTACATCGCCAACGCGTTGCTGACGTGAACTCGATCGGTCCACAGTGCCTCTCCGACCACATTGGCGAGGCCGACATCGGTGATGCGCAGGCGCTCGTCGTCACCAAATACCAGTGTCGACGGCCGGATGTCGCCATGTACCAGCCCGTGTCGATGGACGACATCGAGGGCCTTGCACGCCTCCAGGCCGACCATCAAGGCCTGCGAAGGCGACAACGTTCGTCCACGATCGAGGTACTCGCGCAGACTGCCACCACCGAGGTGCTCGACGATGACGTACATCGCCTTGCGGTCGTTCCAGATGTCGGCGCCCCAGTCGTATATCTCGGCGATGTTGGGGTGTTTGATCGAGGCCCCCTGTTCGGCGGCGAGACGAAAGGCGCGCTCGAATCCTTCGCCGGAGCTGAGATCGGGGTGGACGACCTTGATCGCGACGACACATTGGTCGACCAGGTCGAAAGCATCGAAGACAGCCGCGTCGACACCACTGCCGCGGCGAGGTCCGAGTTGGTAGCGACCCGCCACGACCCGACCGTTGAACTGTGTATCCATCACTGTCATGGGTTGCTCAACGCTACCGCGGCATGAGCGCGGTCAGCGTTCATGCGCGAAATCGGTGGGGTGGCGCCGGAATCACGGAAGAATGACGAAAGTATGAAACGGATGAAGCGGCCCCATCTCGGCTCCCAACAATGGCGGCTCCTGGTCTGCAGCTTGGTGATCGCCGGTGGCCTCGTACTGGTGATCCTCGGGTTCAGGTCATCGGTCACTGGGCGACAGGCACTGGCGCTGCCGCCGACGATCGAGGACATCGATCCGGTTCGCGGTGCCGTGCGGGTCCCGGCACAGTCCGAAGTGTTCGTCGATCTGCTTCCGGGCTACACCGGCGTTCTCATCATCGACGACATCGAACTGCAAACCGTCGACCGCAGCGAGCTCGGCGCGGCGAACCCCGTTCCCGGTCAGCAGGTATCGCTACCCGCAACGACGATCTACGAGCGGGGTAACGCGACGCTGACGTTCGTACCGACGGAGGGGGCGCCGATCGAGTCGTTCACGCAGGGCACGCACACAGCGACGGTGATCTTCTGGAAGGTGCTCGAATCGCGCGAGCGCTCGCTGTCGTACAGCTGGACCTTTTCGGTCTTCTAGAGATCCGGCAGCTCGCCCGTCTCCAACAGTTGATCGAACCCGGCGTCGTCGAGAATCGGCAATCCCAGCTCCTGCGCCTTGGTGATCTTGCTGGCACCTGGCGATTCGCCCACCACGACAGCGAACGTCTTGGCGCTGACGCTGCCGGGGCTCTTGCCGCCGCGCGCCTTGATGGCCAGTTCGGCCTCCTCGCGTGAATACCGTTCCAACGTCCCCGTCACGACCACGGCCTTGCCGGCCAGCACCGGAGCCAGACGGCTGACCTCGACCTTGCCGAACTCCACACCCGCATGTCGCAGCTTGTCGATGAACGTCTGGTTGGCTTCGATGGCGAACCATCTGCGTATCGAGCCCGCGATCACGGGTCCGACGCCGTCGGTTTTCGCCAGCTCGGTTTCGTCGGCGGCGAGGATTGAATCCAGTGTTCCGAACGCAACACTCAACGACTCGCTGGCCGAAGGGCCAAGGCCCTTGATACCGAGCGCTGTCAACAATTTCGGCAACGGTCGGGTCTTCGACCCTTCGATCGCGGCAAGCAACTTGTCCGCGCTGATCGCGGCAAAACCCTCGAGTCCGAGCAGTTGCTCGGCCGTGAGCGAATAGATGTCGGCAGGATCGGCGATCAATCTGGCATCGCTCAATTGAAAGACGGTGCGCTCACCAAGTCCCTCGATGTCCATCGCCCCACGCGAGGCGAAGTAGATCACCCGCTGGTCACGCTGGAACGGACAGGCCGGCTCGACACAGCGAGTGTCTGCCTCGCCCTCCGGACGTACCAGGTCGGTCGCCAAGGGGCATGGGCAGATCCTCGGGAACTGCCACGGTGCGCTGCCATCTTGGCGCAGGGACAGCACTGGGCCAACGACCTCGGGGATCACATCGCCCGCCTTGCGAACAATCACGGTGTCACCGGGCCGCACGTCTTTGGCACGAACCTGGTCTTCGTTGTGCAGCGTCGCCATGCGCACAGTCGAACCACCGACGAACACCGGATCGAGCACGGCAAACGGAGTGGTACGTCCCGTTCGTCCGACCGAGACTTGAATGTCGCGCAAGATGGTCGTGCGTTCCTCTGGCGGGAACTTGAACGCGATGGCCCAGCGCGGGGCGCGTGACGTGAACCCGAGCAGTTCGCGCTGGGCCAGGAGATCTACCTTGGCGACAGCACCATCGATCTCGTACGGCAGGTCGTGACGATGTTCCTGCCAATGTGCAGCAAACCCGTACACGCCTGCGAGGTCGTCGACCAGGCGGACTTCAGGGTTGACGGGGAACCCGAGTTCTCCCAGAAACTCCAGCGTCTGATGATGGTTGGTGAACTCCGGTCCGCCGATCACCTCGCCGAGTTGGTAGCACCAAAAGGCCAGCTCGCGGCTGGCCGTGACCCTGGGGTCCTTCTGCCGCAGGCTGCCTGCACCGGCGTTGCGCGGGTTGGCGAAGCGAGGTTGTCCGGCTGCCTCGGCACGCTCGTTGAGCGCCTCGAAGCTGGCGATCGGCATGTACACCTCGCCGCGCACTTCCACCACGTCGGGGGCCCCATTCGGTAATCGCTTGGGCAGCGCCGCAATGGTGGCGACGTTGGCCGTCACGTCTTCCCCGACACGACC
>JAYTZE010000600.1:0-1318 GCA_043742385.1 Ilumatobacteraceae bacterium | reverse complement strand
CGGCATCGCGGCGTATGCCCCTAGAGCGACTCATATGTCACCTCCTCACCCTTTTCGTCGTACTCCGTGAACCGCGATGCCTGCAGGTCGAACATCGTGCGGTACCGACCGCCGAGCGCCATCAGTTCGTCGTGACCACCGAGCTCGACGACCTTGCCGCCGTCGATCACGCAGATCCGGTCGGCCAACCGCACGGTCGAGAATCGGTGCGAGATCAAGATGGTCGTGCAGTGCCGCGTGGCAGCCAGCACCCGTTCGAAGATCTCCGCCTCGCCGCGCACGTCGAGCTGGGCAGTCGGCTCGTCGAGCAGCACAACGCCGGCGCCCAGTTGCACGGCGCACAGCGCACGAGCCAGGGCGATGCGCTGCCACTGCCCACCGGACAGATCGGTGCCGCCCGGGTAACCCTTCGACAGGATCATGTCGAGGTCGCCATTTGCCAGTTCGGATCCGCCAGCAGCGGCGAGCGCTGCACGGATCACGTCGTCGGGCGCGCCGGTTGGGGCCACGTTGTTGCGCAACGGCAACTCGAAGTGGATGAAGTCCTGGAACACCGCAGTCACCTGCGAGCGCCAGGAGGTGAGTTCCAAGGACGTCAACGGTTGACCGTCGATCTCGATCGAGCCCGATGTGGTGTCGTAGAGACGACAGAGCAACTTGGCGAGCGTCGTCTTGCCTGCGCCGTTCTGACCGACGATGGCCATCGAGGTGCCGGCCGGAATGGTCAGGTCGAACCCGTCGAGCACGGGTCGGCCACCGTCGGTGTAGGCGAACGTCACGTCGCGAAAGCTGATCTCCGCAGGCCCTCGGGGCGGAATCGTCGCACCAGCGGCCAGGGCGCCGCTGCCCACCGCCGCTTCGACCCGCGCCAGCGCGGCGACGGGCGCAGCGGCACCATCCATCGCCCAGTTCAGTCCGCCGAACGCGATCGCTGATACCCCGATCGCGGCCTGCACGAACACGACAACGCGTGCCGTCGTCAAGGTTGCATCCGCAGCACCGTCGGCGATTAGCCAGAAGACGAGCGCATTGGACGCGAGCACAATCGTCAAGCACGACAACACCGACTTCTCGCGCAGGCGCGTTGCCTGGTACTGCAAGTCGTAGAGCCGGCGTCGGGTGGCGACGAATCGATCGGTTACCCAACCGGCCAGACCGAAGAAGCGCAACTCCTTGGCGGGGGCTGCATCGACGGCAAGGCGATACGAGTACTCGGCATGTCGTTGCGCCTTGCGCACCTCGTCGGTGTTGCGGTCCTTCCACACGCCGCTCTCACGCAGCAGCCAATGAGTCGACAACCACGCGACCGCCAGCAGCA
>JAYTZE010000599.1:0-2908 GCA_043742385.1 Ilumatobacteraceae bacterium | reverse complement strand
CCCACTCGTCGAGTGGAGCGCTGACGTTGGTGATGGTCACGTCGTACGACGCGACGTCGCCGGGCGCCAAGGTGAGGATGCCGGGTTCGACAGTGACTAGGTATCCGGCAGGAGCGCCGGCGATGGCTGTGAAGGTCACGGTCTCGCTGGCGACGCTGGTGACGGAGCGGGTGACCGTCTCAGACCCTGGCAGCTCGGCAATGCCGATCGACGGGTAGTTGAGATTTTGTGCCGTGGTCGGAATTCCATTGAGTGCCAAGTTCGCGCAGGTGCCCACAGGGTTGGCGAAGATCTCGGGGCCCTCGTCACACAGGAACCCGAGGTACTCGAAGAAGCCTGCGTCGTAGACCAATCCAGGATTGAACGCCGAGCCCGGTGCGGCGACGATGCCGGGATTGACCATTCCGGCGCCCATTGCGAAGGGGCCTGCTTGACTGATTCGGTCGTTGTCACGCACGTCGGTGTTGGCCGTGCCCATCAGGGCCGACTTGGCCATCGCCGCTGTCCAATCAGGGTGGGCCTGCTTCAGCAGGGCGTACATGCCGGCCGTGACCGGGCTCGACATCGAGGTGCCGGCGATCGCTTGGAACAACTCGCCTGATACGAATCCCGCACCGGCGAAGGGCGATGCCCCCGCCATGATCTGCAAACCGGGCGCGGTGATATCGGGCTTGATGATGTCGGCCGCGGTCGGGTTGGGGCCTCGCGACGAAAAGATCGTCATCGACGGCGCGTAGTCGATGGTCGTCGGCTCTTCCTGGGTCTTGATCTGTGCCCTCGGACGACGACTTTCGGCAATGTACTGCTTGATCTGCAAACCCTCGGTGAGATCGATGTGAACCGATGGCACCCAGTGGTTGTCGGTAAACAGGTTGTCGTCGTCGCTGGCGTTGAACAGGATCATGCCCTTGCCGCCGGCACGGAGCACTTCTCCGCTCTTGGCCACTCGACCGTTGCCGCCTCGGCGACACAGCACGATCTTGCCCTTCACCTTGGCGGGATCGAGCGAGTCGGCGAGGCACAGGTCGCTGGCACCGGCGAACTCTGCGTCGACCAATTCCAGCTTATTGGTGCTCCGTGTGACCGACGCACCGGTGATGGACTCGCCCTTGTCGAGCTTGATCGTGCCCGGGAAGAAACGGGTCTGCGAGTTCGCCCCGACTGCTGTCACCCACGGCACGTCGGCCGGACCCCCGACGGTCTCGGGACCGGGGCCTTGGTTGCCGGCCGAAACTGCCGAGAACACGCCTGCGTCGGCGGCGAACAGGAATGCAATCGTGTCGGCGGTGACCACATTCGCGCCGCCACCAATCGAGTAGTTGATGACGTCGACGCCGTCGAACACAGCCTGGTCGATAGCGGCAGCGAGATCGGACGTGAACCCACCGAGATTGCCCAGTCCCTTGTATGCGATGACCTGCGCCCGCGGTGCGATACCCGAGATCTTGGGAAAGCTGCGGCCGAAGATCTTTGGCAGCACGTTGGCGTTGCCTGCCGCCGTCGAGGCGGTATGCGTTCCGTGACCGTCGTCGTCGCGTGCCGAGTCGAATTCGTCGGGGTCGGCACCGATCAGTGCGCGGTACGTGTCGAGCATCTGTCGTGCGCCGATCAGCTTGTTGTTGCAGGCGAAGGGTGCGTCGTCAGGATTGGCGGCTGTGTTGCCGAACGCGCAGCTCGGACGGGCCTCGCTGAGCGGAGTGTGGGGTGGATAGGTGCCGTCGTCGGCGAAGCTTGGATGCTCGGGCCAGATGCCGGTATCGATCACGCCGACCACGACGCCTTCGCCGGTGAGGCCGCTCTTCCAGGCCTCGCCTTGCGCTGTCAGGCCCAAGAAGTTGCCGAGGTCGTCGTTCTTGCCGCGGTCACCCTCGTCATCATCCTCTTCAGAGGCGAGATGACGAAGTTCGTCGGGCAGAACCATGGAGACCTTCGGGTTGGCTGCAAGCGCCACAGCCTGGCTGTAGTCGAGCACGGCGGAGAATCCGTTGAGAGCGTTGGTGAAGTCTTGAACCTTGGTGTCGGTGCTGACGCCGGCCTCGGCGAGGACGACTTCGTGCGTCTGGTCGAGCGCCGCGCTCTGGGCCTCGGCGGCCGGGGTGTCGAGGTCGTCGCTCGGAATGGATGCGACGAGCGGGTCGGCTCGCATGACCACGATGTAGCTGCCTGTTTCGCTCTCGACGACGGCCTTCGAGCCGATGAGAGAGGTGTCGACGGGCGCCAAATCCTCGGCCGTGGCCGGGTTCATCGGTACGAACGCTGCGACCGCGAGTGCTGCCCCGGCGATCAAGGCTGTGATTCTCTTCACGAAATGGTTCCTCTCATGTCTGCCTGCCCCGGTTGGGCCGACATCAACGGGTCATGCTTCGTGGATGGATAACCTCCCGCCCGACGGGTGCCCCAAACTCCCCACGTCGCCAACCTAACAACACTGACAGGACGGGACAAGCCAAAGTTCTGTAAATACTGGAAGGTATGTTTCGCTGCAGCTGGTGGCGGTTCAACCGGTCGCTGGCGGCGATTTCAAGGTTGCTCGCACAGGAACGGCGTCCGCGATCCACCGGAGTGATAGCGATATGCCTTGCCGTTGGCCATCAGCACGATCACCGATCCGTCGGTCGACACCTGGGCATATTGCATGCCCGGTTGTGGGCAGCCGAGTCCCGAATCGGGCCACTCGGCAAGCGTGGCCGACACGACGTCGACCGCCGTGACGTCGATCGACAGCCGCTGAGCCAGGTCGGTGACCGCGATGTCGATATACGGCTGAAGACCAGGATCAATCTGCTCGTTACTCACGGGTGTCCCCCCTTGTGGTGTAGTGACCCCTGCGGACGATGACGATTCGACCACCGATTGCCCGATCGACCCCTGGCCCGAATCGGCAGTCGAGCGGCCAGCGGAGCCGTCG
>JAYTZE010000598.1:0-5751 GCA_043742385.1 Ilumatobacteraceae bacterium | reverse complement strand
TGTTCGTCGCCGTGACCATCGTGAAGGGCGTGTTCGTCAACCGACACTTCGGAATCATCGACGCGGCAAGCGTCGGCGACATCGCCGTCAGCTTCGTGCTGATCGCCTGCGCTTGCGCGCTCGCAGTGGCTCTGGCGCGCTGGCTCCCGCACCCGCTCGTTGCACTCGGCGCGCTCGTTGCGCTGGCGATCGGCGCCAGCGCGATCGGTGGCATCGGTGGCACGCATTGGAGCCTGACGCGGCAGTTGTCGATCTGGCCGCGCTACCCGGACCACGACTGGGCATTCGCGATTCGGCCCACGTGGTGGCATGCGCTGTATCTCCTCGCGCTTGGTGCTTGTGTTGCCGTCGCTGCTGTGGCCCGCACCCGTCGAGATCGGCCCCTTGCGCTCGTTGCAGCGGTCGTGGTGATCATCGCCTCGGTGGCAGCAGTCGCCCAGACGCGTCCGATGGGCGAACGCGATGCGCAGCGGATCGCGGCAATGGTTGCCGACCCGGTGGGCCACTCGGATTGTCGCGCCACCGACGGGCTGACACTGTGCGCCTATCGCGACTATACGGACATCGTCGATCTGTGGGGCGACGAACTGACAGCGCCGTTCGCAGCGGTGGCGCCCCAGCGGCGCGCCAGCGGCTTCACGGTTGTGTGGCGAGAGCCCAGTCTCGACAGGCTCGACCCGGCCGTGCGAGGACGACTCGACGCCGCTGCCCTCGCTGCGTCGTGGCGGGCGGACTCTGCGACATGGAATGGAGTCGCGGTCGGCGGCACAGATTGGAGCCCGGTGAACCGGCTTGCGCTCGGACTGTGGTCCGTCGGCCTTCCGCTCGTTGCGCCGGCGGACGGAACGCCGTGCTACATCGGTGGGCAGGCCAGGGGAGTCGTGGCCCTGTGGGTGGCGGCTCAAGGCAAAGCCACCGATGAGGCTGAACGCTTCGTGACGGGATCGTGGAGCGGCGTCAGCAATTCCGACAACGAGTACGACTTGCCGTTGTCATGGATCGATGGGTACGTCTGGACCGGTGATCTCACTCCGCCAGTGCTGTGGTCATCCACGGACATAGCGGCTGCTCGGGCGCTGGTAGGCCTCGAGCCGGCCGCTGTGCGCGATGTGCTGTGGGCCGATTGGCCACGCTGGACCGACCCGGCGACGACAACTGACGAGGTGATGACCGCCCTCGGGCAGTCGGCGGTCGGCTCAGCCGCCGGTGCACCCGACGGCTCGCGCGAATGTCGGTGAGTGTTTCCGATTCGCAGGTGGTGCGTGGCCCGCACCCACTCGCACTGCTGTTCAGGGCCACCGGCAGCGTCCCGACGCTGGTTGGTGGGATCGTGGGATTGGCCGCCATCATCACGCAGATCAGCACAGGTCGCAGACTGACCGAGACCTATGCTCTGGCCCTCGTAACCTCGACAGCGGGCATCGGTTTCGCACTCGACGACCCCGCAGCCGAAATCGTCGCGGCGTCGCCGACCTCGCTGATTCGCCGGCGTGTCATTCGAATCCTCATCACCGTGAGCATCACGATCGTTGTCTGGCTCATGGTCGCGGCCGTCGTGGCCACATCGATGAGGAACCGCTTCCCGACCTACGACATCGTGATCGAAATTGCTGCGCTTGCCGCCATTGGTCTGAGCACCTCGGCATCGGTGCAACGACGAACGGACAGCCCGGGAGGACCGACTGCAGCGCTCGTTGTTCTGGTTGGTCCGGCGTTCATGTCGGGTGTCGTGTTTCGTGATGTGCGCGTCTTCCCATCGCTCGTGCCCGGGCAGGAACTCAGTGAGCGATGGGTCTGGTTGGCCGTCGTAGCGTTGATCGTGCTGATCAGTGCGAGCCGTGATCCGGCGGGCCGTCGTAGGGGTGGCCTGCGACGCGAACCTCGTCGAGGATGACCACGCTCTCCGTGGAACGCACGCCGGGTATGCGTTGGATCTGCTCTAGCAATACGTCTCGAAGCGCAGGGATGGTCTCGGCGCGGGCAATCAGCATCAGGTCGAAACGACCGGCACACATCGCCAGATACTCGACGCCCGGTATCGCCGCTAGTTCGGTTCGCAGCGTCCGCCAATCGTGCTGTTCGATGTCGATGAAGACCAATGCCGCCACGCCGAGCCCCACTGCCTGGGGATCGATCGTGGCTGTGAAACCAGTGATGACGTTCTCATCACGCAGGCGCTGCAACCTGGCATGCACAGTCGACCTCGACACGTTGATCTTCGCCGCGAGATCGGTGAGCGAGATGCGGGCGTCGTGCACCACCTCGGTGATGAGCGCGCGATCGACGCTGTCAATCTGTCGATTGGAAGGGGGATCTCCGAGGGTGGACTCGACACTTTGCGCCATCTAGGTATAGTAGTCAGTCAATTCGATGAGATTGATCGCCAAGACTCGACATTTCAGTCTCCAGAAGCGATGATTACCGGATGCTGAGTTCAGTTCTGGAGCTTCCCGCCGACCATCCTGGGGTGTCCGACGGTGAGTACATCGGGCGACGCAATCACCTCGCCGACCTGTCGACGAATCTCCCACTGGGCGCGCGGCCACCGCTGGTCGATTACACGCCGACCGAGAATCAGGTGTGGTCGACGGTGCATTCCGCGTTGTCGGCACTCCATACGGAATTTGCCGTCGCCGAGTATTGCACTGCCGCCGCAGTGATGGATCTGCCGACCGACAGGGTGCCGCAACTCGCCGACGTCTCCGACCGTCTGACTGATCTCACCGGATGGAGATTGTGCGCCGTGCCCGGCCTCGTGTCGACTGCGGAGTTCTTCAGCGCCCTCGCCGACCGATGCTTCCCCTCGTCGCAATACGTGCGACACGAGTCAGTGCCCTTCTACACACCCGAGCCGGACGTCATCCATGAATTGATCGGTCATGCCAACTCGCTCGCCTCACCGCGGATCGCCGGTCTTTACGAACGTGCCGGACAGGTCGCTGGTCGTCTGCAGGATCCCCGTCTTGCCGATCTGCTCGGCCGAGTGTTCTGGTTCACCCTCGAATTTGGCGTTGCGATGGAGTGCGGCGCGTTGCGCACCTATGGTGCTGGCCTGCTGAGCTCGTTCGGCGAGATCACCAACTTCCGCTCTGCCGACGTGCGACCGTTCGATACAGCCGAGATGGGTGAGTTCTCCGACTACGAGATCTCGACGTTTCAAGATGTGCTGTTCGCCGCAGCGTCGTTCGACGACGCCGAAGCGCAGCTACTCCGCTTTTTCGATCAACTCGCCGATCTGTAGGTCTCCCGGCAATCGATCGTCGAAGCGGCCACATCCGGGCGCAGGTGTGACCCGTCGGTGAGCAGAGTCAGACGCTCGATGTTGAAGCGTTCCAAAAGCACGATGGCGCACCGATGAGCGAACTCGAGCGCATGCGCCTGGTCGGCGCGGGGCATCAGCACCGCGAACTCGTCACCACCGAGCCGGGCGACCGTGTCATCCGGATCTGCGATCCGCCGCAGCCAGGAGGCAACGGCGAAGGCGAGCAGCATTGTGGATCGCACCTGGTAGATGCCGCGCCAGAGGCGGCCGTCGTCCCACCGGTGCCAGGGGTGACCGCTGTCCCCAGTTGTGCTCGCGCCGTCGTCGTCGCCGGAGCGCGATCGTCGACGCGTGCGACTAGATCCGCGTATTGCTATCGGCCCGTTTGTGCCTGTCTTGAGCTGCGTTGTCAGCCGTCGAGCGCTGCGAACATCGCCTCGAACCACTCGATCGAGTCGCGGGTGATGGGATCGACGACCAATTGCACGTGGTCGGCGCCGACATCGGCGAACGCCCTGATCTGTTCGGCGACCTCGCCGGCCGTGCCGCGAATGGGCTCGACAGGAGAGCCGCCGTATGCACCCATCTGCCTGCCGCCCCCACCGGGGAGCTGTACGAACACGGCACATGTTGCCGACACACTCCCTGCCGGACGTCCGTATTCGATGACCTGCTGGTCGACTCTGGATTTCAGATCTGCAAATCGGCCGGGCGTGTTGCCGTAGTCGCTCCACCACACATTCCAGGCATCGACATACGGCAGCGTGATCGACAGCATGCGTGGTCGGACGGAGCCGACCATCAACGGCGGACCTCCGGGCCGCGTTGGTCGCGGGTGCAACACGCACTGATCGGCGCGATAGAACTCGCCGGTGAAGTCGATCTCCCCATCGGCCAGGAGCGATCTGATGATCGTGAACGCCTCGGCGAAGCGGCTGACGCGGTGATCGAATGGCAGGCCGAAGGCTCGGTACTCGCGCTCGTTCCAACCCGAACCGAGACCGAGGATCAACCGGCCGTCCGAGATGCCGTCGACGGTTGCCGCCTGCTTGGCCAACATCGCCGGTTCGTGGAAGCCGGCTGACGCAACGAGCGGGCCGAGCAGCACCCGTTCGGTCGAGGCGGCAAGGGCGGCGAGCGAGGTCCACACTTCCCACGGACCACGAGGGCCGACGGCGAGGTCGTACAGCAGGTGATCGCCGAGCCACACCGAGTCGAAGCCGACCTGTTCGGCGGCTTGCGCCATGCGGATGAGCTCCTGAAAAGGAACCTCCCATTCGACCTCGGGCAGTTGAATTCCGACGAGCAGCGGTCGAGTCACGGCAGCAGGCTATACATGAGACAGATATGCAACGATCGAGTGGAGAACCATGAGAATTGGCGCCGTCTTCTCGCAAGCCGACAGCGGAACGGATCCCGAGGCGATCAGGCAGTGGGCGATCGACGCCGAGGCTGCCGGGTACGAGCACCTGATGGCCTATGACCATGTACTGGGCGCCTCCGCCGAACGTCTTGGACCCGGCCCGTTCGGCAGCTTTCCCAATGCTCCGTACACGTCGGAGCACACGTTTCACGAGATCCTCGTGTTGTTCAGTCATCTGGCTGCTCTCACCACTCGCATGAGCTTCGTGACGAGTGTGCTCGTGCTTCCGCAGCGTCAGGTTGCGGTGGTTGCCAAGCAGGTCGCGTCGATCGACCTGCTCAGCGGCGGGCGCATACGTCTTGCGGTCGGTGTCGGCTGGAACGCAGCAGAGTACGAAGGCCTTGGCATCGACTTCGCTGATCGCACTGCGTTGCTCGAGGAGCAGATCGATGTCATGCGCATGCTGTGGACACAGTCGGTCGTCAGCTTCGTGGGCCGGTTTCACAAGCTCGATCGTGTCGGCATCAATCCACTGCCCACTCATCCACTTCCTATTCTGATCGGTAGCGGGGGATCCGACGCCGTGCTGCGACGTGTGGTTCGCAAGGCCGATGGCTGGATGCCGCTGCTGATACCCGGGCTCGATCCGATCGACATCTCGTCGGCGGTGGCGAAGTTGCGCCAGTTCTGTGAGGAGGCGGGTCGTGACCCTGCGACGCTGCCGATTCATGGCCGTGTCTACATCGGGCCTGGCTGGCAGGGGGCGCTCGAACAGGCATTGCAACTCGGATTCGCCGACTGCAGCATCGGCTTCAACCGACTTGCCCAACCCGGCTTGTCGCACGCGCAGCACCTCGAGGCCGTGATCGCGGCGAAGCCCGAGATCGACAAAATGGTTGGCTGAACTGGTGGACGATGTCATCATCGCTGGCGGCGGAATCGGCGGTCTGACCGCTGCCTTGAGCCTGCGCCGCGCCGGATTTCGGGTGAGGGTGTTCGAGAGCGTCGATCGCATTCAGGCCTTGGGCGTTGGTATCAATCTGTTGCCTCATGCCGTCCGCGAACTCGACGCGCTCGGGCTTGCCGATGATCTGGCCAGCAGCGGCTTGACACCCACGACACTGGC
>JAYTZE010000597.1:0-5751 GCA_043742385.1 Ilumatobacteraceae bacterium | reverse complement strand
GCTACCAAACTGGCGACACCATCAGTCAGTACTACGACAACCTGATCGGCAAGCTGATCGTGTGGGGCAAGGATCGGCCCACCGCCATCGCCCGCACCATCCGCGCATTGGAGGAATTGGTCGTGGAGGGGGTCGCCACCACCATTCCCGCCGACCTCGCCATCTTGCGCCACCCCGACTTCCAGGCCATGGAACACTCGACGAAGTGGGTCGAAGAAAAGCTCGATCTCTCTGACATCGAGCCACCGAAGATGCCGGTCCCCGCGGACGACGACACAGCCGAACTCGTGCAGCGCACCACAACCGTCGAGGTCAACGGCAAGCGGTTCGAGGTGAAGATGTGGCTGCCCGACTCACCTGTGGTCGCGGCGGGCGGCCCGCCGAAGGCGACCAAGAAGGCACCCCGATCCTCGGGAGGCAGCGGTGCAGCCGCCGTCGGATCAGGCGCTGTCGAGGTACCGATGCAGGGCACGATCGTCAAGGTCCTCGTCGAGATCGGACAGGTCGTCGAGGTCGGTCAGGCCGTGGTCGTTCTGGAAGCGATGAAGATGGAGAACCAGATCGCCGCCGACAAAGCCGGCACGGTGAAAGAGATCAAGGTGAAAGCCGGCGACACCGTCGGCGCCGGCGATGTCGTCGTGGTCATCGCCTGACGCATTGCTCAGTCGGGCGTGGAGTTGCGCACCACGAGGGTGCCGGCTGCCTTGTCGTGCAAGCCTTGGCGCAGCGGGTTCCACATCGCCAACGAATACACCAGCACACCGAGGAACACCCCGACACGAGGGATGGCGCCGAGCGACAGCGGCACGATGGCTCGCATCGTCGCCTCTGACCAACCCGGACGTCCGCCGTCGACAAGACGCACGACTCGAGTGCCGAAGGCGATCTTTCCGACGGTTCGGCCGAGTCGGGCGATCATCAACGTTTCGTAGACGAAGGCCACCGACGTCACGGCGATGTTGAACATCAGCAGCGACTTGCTGGTCACGGCGTCGCTCGGAGTGAAGCCGAGCGCGAGGATTACGACGACCGCCGGAGACGCCACCAGGATCTGGTCGAGAAGGAGACCGGCGAACCGACGAATGATTGGCGCCAATGTCAAACCCGCGGGTACAGCGGCTTGGGCGACTTCATCGCCGGCGGGGAACATCTACTCCGCGGCTTCTGCGAGCGCCTCGGCCAGAGCTGGGTGCACGAGCAGGCTCTCGACGATGTCGGTGACCTTCAGGTTGGCGGTCACAGCAAGGGCGATGACACTGATCAGTTCGGCCGCATGGCGACCGACGATCGATCCGCCCAACACCACGCCGGTGGCCGGGTCGCTGATGATCTTGACGAAGCCACGGAAGTCGTTGTTGATCAAAGCTTTCGGAGTTGCGCTGAATGGCACCTTCGTGACGCGAATCTTTCGGCCAACGGCGAACGCGTCGGCCTCGGCAAGACCGACGTCGGCAATCTCCGGCTCGGTGAAGATCGCGCTGGCCGCCTTGTCGTAGTCAAGATGGCGGTGGGCCACCTTTTGCAGCCCCATCACATGCTCGGCAACCTTTCGGCCCTGCATCGCAGCAACGCTGCTGAGCGGCAGCTTGCCGCTGACATCGCCTGCCGCGTAGATGTGCGACACATTGCTTTGGCAGTGCCGGTTGATGGTGACGAAACCGCCACCGTCGAGTTCGACGCCGGCCGCACCGAGCCCGAGCCCGTCGCTGTTGGGGATCGACCCGATCGCCAGGACGGCGTGCGAGCTGCGCACGACCCTGCCATCGTCGCAGCGCACTACCACAGAGTCGCCCTCGCGTTCGATCGACATCGCCCGAGCACCCTTCAACAGGTGAACGCCGCGTTTCAAGAAGTCGTCCTCGAGCACGGCGGCGACTTCGGGGTCCTTCTGCGGAAGCACCTGCTGGCGGCTGACCACCAGCGTGACCTTGGCGCCGAAGCTGCTGAACATGTGCACAAACTCCACACCTGTGACACCAGAGCCGATGACGGTGATGCTCTCGGGGAAGATCGAGGGCGGATAGCACTCGCGCGTGGTGAGGATTCGTTCGCCATCGGTCGTGCACCAATCAGGAATTCGGGGCCGCGAGCCGGTCGCGATCAGCACGGCATCGGCAGAGATCGTTCGGGTGCCTTCCGCGGTCGTGACCTCGATGTCGTGATCGCTCAGCAGGCGCGCTGTGCCATGCATCAGCTGCACTCCCTGGCTCTCCAACAGCCGAGTTGTGCCTTGTTGCAGGCGCGACTTGATTCCCTCGATGCGACTGGTCAATGCCTCGATGTCGACCTCGGCCTCTTGTTGTTCGAGCCCCATCCCGTGAATCCTGCGCGAAAAGCTCATCGCCCCACCGGTGGCGATCATCGTCTTGGACGGGATGCAGTCCCACAAGTGGGCCGCGCCGCCAATGACATCGCGCTCGATCATGGTGACCTGCGCCCCGAGACGGGCCGCATATGTCGCCGCGGTGTTTCCGGCCGGACCGCCGCCAATGATCACGAATCGAGTTGTCACCGGGACGAAAGGCTAGCGGCGGTCAATCCCCGGCCAGCGCCCAGCCATCGGCCGCGAACATGGCATCTCGGTTGTCACGACTGAGCGCAAACGATTCGATTCCTCCACCAACCACGTTGGGGCAGTACCTCGACGGGTACAGATACGTGTTGCGGGGCTCACCAACCCACTCGAAGTGCATGCCGTCGGGGTTCAAGAAGTTGCCACCCCAGGCGAAGTTGTGCGCCCGGAAGATCCGCACGACACGACAGTCCATCTGCGGAACGCAGCCTTGACAGTTCGACACGGTGTTGGTGTCGAGCGCCTGCGCCCACGTGTGACGCGACAGGGAGCCCAACTGTGTGCCGACGATGCGGCTGAACCTCGGACCAAAGCAGCCTCCATATGTATTGGCGTTGCCGACGTCGATCGCGCCGGCAAGACCGGCGTCGACGACTGCCTGCAGAGCAGCAGCAAGATCGGCTTTCATGACGTTGTTGCACGCCGCGTGAATGCCTGTTGGATACGGCTCGCGGGGTGGGATGTATGCGTTACGCCAGGCGTCGTCGACAAGGACCGCGCCACTGGCCGTGACGCTGTAGGCGAACTGGCCCAGCAGCTTCTTGGTCCTGGCGAGACCGATGGTGCTGTCGGGGTCGAAGGGGTCCCACGATCTGCGAACGCGGATCCGCGAATTCGTGCTGATCCCCTGAGCTGCCAATGAGGCGTCGAGCGTGTTGCGATCGAACTCGCCGTAGATCAGCACGCTGGTCGGCAGTACAGCGCCGAGCGCATCGGCCTGAGCAGTCGACATCACGATCTCGGTGCCACCGACCTCGGCGTCGGGGGCCACCCGGCCGATCACGAACTGCACGATCGAACCGCTAGCAGAGACCAGGTGAACCACATCGCCGGCTTGTGCGCCGCTGAAACTTGCCGAGGTTTCGCTCATCACGACCTGGCCGACACTGATGATCTTCGACACCTCGCGGCCCAGCGCTGCACCGATCGAATCGAGTGGTAGTGCGGAGACAGACGTGGGGAAGTACCACGATCCCAGCGGGCCAGGGGCCTGATGCACGACGGTGCCGCCGCGACTGACCTGCACCAGACCGATGCCGAAGCCACGACCGATAACACCCCAGGCGCCGGCGCCGACCGCTGCAGAGATGGCCGCGTCGACGGTTGCCGGCTGCAATGGGCCGAAGTTGTAGACCGAGACCAGATCGCCCAACTGCGTGACGTTGCGAGCAGGCGCGCCACCAGTAGCTGCTTCCCTGACTTCAGCTACTGGGCCTGCGGCGGATCCGGGAATCGCCGCCCAGGATGCCGAAGCGACAACCAGCAATGCGGCGGTTCGTTTCATTCGAGTTCGAAGCATGTGGGGCACCAAGCTACCAGCGAGTTCGAAACGGCTCGCGGTCACCATCGCCGAAGCGATACCGTCATGCCCTTGTGAACCACGACGAGACCGATGCCGAGCCAGACACCACCGGCAGCGGACTAGCGGCTGAAAAGGCCAAGCGGCTCGCCAAGATCAACGCACTGCGCGCCGCGGGCACCAATCCGTATCCATTCCGGTTCGACCGCACGCATTCGCTCGATCAGCTGCGCGCTCAGTTCGATGCCTTGGAAGCCGGCAGCGAGACCGACCAACGAGTCAGCATCGCCGGGCGAATGATGCTGCGCCGCCAACAGGGCAGGCTGATCTTCGCGACGGTGCTCGATCGGGGTGGCGAGGTGCAGCTGTTCGTCTCCAAGGCCGTGATCGGCGACGACGGCTTCGCCGCGTTCGGCGAGTTCGATCTCGGCGATTGGCTCGGAGCTGAGGGCACGGTCATGACCACCCGCAAAGGTGAGCTCAGCGTGAAAGTCGACCGGGTCGAACTGCTGGCAAAGGCGGTACGACCAATGCCCGACAAGTGGCACGGCCTCACCGACACCGACACACGATTCCGCCAGCGCTACGCAGACCTGATCGTCAACGAGGAGGCGCGCACGGCATTTCGCATCCGTCACGAGATCATCGCCAGCTTCCGTCGCACACTGCATTCCGAAGGCTTCATCGAGGTCGAGACACCGGTCCTGCATCTCGAGGCAGGGGGCGCCCATGCCCGCCCCTTCGTGACCCACCACAACACGCTCGACATGCAGCTGTACCTGCGAATCGCACTCGAGCTACACCTCAAGCGGCTCATCGTCGGTGGTATGGAGCGGGTGTTCGAGATCGGCCGCATCTTCCGCAACGAGGGCATCTCGACACGTCACAACCCGGAGTTCACGATGATGGAGCTCTATCAGGCTTTTGCTGACTATTCGGAGATGATCGACATCACCGAGCGGTTGATCACCCAAGCTGCCAGCGATGCAACGGGCTCATCGGTGGTGACCATCGGCGATGATCAGGTCGATCTCGCCCAGCCATGGCGTCGTGCCCGGATGATCGATCTCACCAGTGAGGCCATCGGCACCGAGGTGCATCCGTCGATGCCCGTGGAGACGCTTCGAGCGCTCGCCGATCAGCACGGAGTGGGTTACAACCCGTCATGGGGCACCGGCAAGATCATCGAGGAGTTGTTCGAGGCGACTGCCGAGTCGTCGCTGATGCACCCCACGTTCGTCACCGGGCACCCCGTGGAGATCTCGCCATTGGCCAGGACCGATCGCAACGATCCGTTCCTGACCGAGCGATTCGAGTTGTTCGTCAATGGACGCGAGCTCGCTAACGGCTACAGCGAGTTGAACGACCCTGTCGAGCAGCGAGCCCGGTTCGAGGATGAGCGGACCGCACGCGAGGCCGGCAACGCCGAGGCGGGCACGGTCGATGAGGATTATCTACGCGCGCTCGAGTACGGCATGCCGCCTACTGGAGGGCTCGGTATCGGCATGGATCGCGTTGCCATGTTGATCGCAGACGTCCATTCGATCAAAGAGGTCATCTTGTTCCCAACTCTGCGCCCGGAGGTGATGTAGGTGAGCGACGATCGCACTGCCTGGGGACGTGGCCTGTCGACCATCGCCGCCGATGGCTCGGTGCTCGACGCCTGGTATCCCGAACTCGGTCTCGGGGAGATGCCGGCTGCTGCGGTCAGCGACATGCATCGCTCGGCCACGCGTCACGACGAGGTCCGCAATGTTGACGTCTGCGTTGTCGAGGCTTCGGTGGATCTCGACTCAGCACCGACATCTGCGAGCGATCTGTATTTGCGACTGCACCTCCTCTCGAACCGTCTGTGCAAACCGCGCACCATCAACCTCGA
>JAYTZE010000596.1:0-1322 GCA_043742385.1 Ilumatobacteraceae bacterium | reverse complement strand
AGCAAGGATAAAGCTTCGACAATTCACCCTGGGAGTCGGAATGACGCGACTCGCGGCGCTCGGGTACTCGGCGTGAAACGATTTGGCTGCATGGTGCTTTACCGCAATGTGAGACAGACGGCGCAGAGCGAATCCGTGGCCGTCGGTTTCGAGTCGTTCGCCGACGAAGCGCGGGTGCGGCTGCGGCGCGCACTGGTTGCTCGCTACGGCCCGGAGGTGGGGGTGGAGGCCACGGCCGATGCGATCGCGTACGCCTGGCAACACTGGAATCGAGTCAGCCAGATGGACAATGCGATGGGATATCTGTACAGAGTTGGACAGACCACAGCGCGCCGCCATCGCCGTTGGGGACGCGCCGTGTCATTGCCGCCGGAGCGCCTCCAGCCCGACGTCGCCGACGAACAAGGGAGCAATGGATCAGATTCGGCGCTTCCCAGTGCGCTTGCCCGCCTGCGCCCAGACGAACGCGTCGCTGTGGTGTTGGTGCACGGGTATGCGTGGAGTTACCAGGAGGTCGCCGACCTCTTGGGTGTGCCGGCATCGACGGTGCGCAATCACGTCCATCGAGGTGTGACCCGCCTCCGTTCCAATCTGGAGCTGACATGACGACCATTGAAGAACGCCTTGCCGCCTACAGCGTTCAACTCGACGCCGCGGCCGATCAGGCTGATGTCGACCAAGCGCCCCACGTCGATCGGGTCCGGCCCTCCGATCGCTCCGGGATGCGCGGCTGGCAGAGTGTGTCCGTCGCGGCGGTCACCGTCGCATTGCTTGGGGCGGGCCTGTGGGCAATCGCTGATCGCGAGCCCTCCGACTCGTCCTCTGCGCCTCCGAGCACAGGCATTGCCGTCGCCGGCTCGGCCGCGCCGTGGTACCGCATCGCATACGAGCTCCTGACGGCGCAGCCAGTCGAGCAGAACACCTGCTGCACGACGTTCGACGTTCCGGGCCCGCCAACCGTGGTGTCATGGCAAGCTGCCGGGGGACCGCGCGATGGACTGCTGGTTCTCACCGCGTACCCGCCGGAGGAAGCCGACGCCGCGGGCAGCAAGACCGACGCCACGCTGCTGCCTCAGGCTGACGGCTCCGTGTGGCAGTTCTGGTCATACGGGATGACCTCTCAGCGACGCGACGCGTTGGCTGCACTGGTGGTTCCGGGCTCGGGCCTGCCCTTCGTATTGCCTGACGATTCGATGACCCTGCTTTCGATCGGTGGCTTGGGTGCAGCGGCGCACACCCGAACACAGACCTACTTCGACTCCGACACCAACTTCGCGACGATCTCGGTCGGCAGCGATCGAGGATTGTTCCGCGCACTCGCT
>JAYTZE010000595.1:0-2914 GCA_043742385.1 Ilumatobacteraceae bacterium | reverse complement strand
GCGCCCGGACACAACGGTCGATCGCATCCTCGAGCGAGTCAGCGACCTCGTCGAGATACCGAGTCTCGACCCGACGACCCACACGCCAGCCATCGACGTCGATGCACAGCGCGACACCGCCGTTCATGGTCACCGCCAACGGTTGGGCCCCGCCCATCCCACCCAATCCGGCGGTGAGAGTGATCGTGCCAGCGAGCGTGCCCGCAAACTTGCGGCGGCCGATCTCAGCAAAGCATTCGTAGGTGCCCTGCAGGATTCCCTGCGTGCCGATGTAGATCCACGAGCCGGCGGTCATCTGGCCGTACATCGTCAAGCCCATCGCCTCGAGCCGGCGGAACTCATCCCAGGTACCCCATTCCGGCACCAGGTTCGAGTTGGCAATCAGGACCCGCGGCGCCCACTCGTGGGTTCGAAAGACACCGACCGGCTTACCGGACTGAACAAGCATCGTCTCGTCGTCTGCCAACGTCGTGAGCGTGCGGATGATCGCGTCGAACGCATCCCACGACCGGGCCGCGCGACCGGTTCCGCCGTACACGACCAGATCATCAGGCCGCTCGGCTACCTCGGGATCGAGGTTGTTCATCAACATGCGCATCGCGGCCTCTTGCTGCCAGCCTCGGCACGTCAACTCCGAGCCTCGCGGCGCTCGCACG
This sequence comes from Ilumatobacteraceae bacterium, assembly GCA_043742385.1. Classification (GTDB taxonomy): domain Bacteria; phylum Actinomycetota; class Acidimicrobiia; order Acidimicrobiales; family Ilumatobacteraceae; genus JAENVT01. The sequence goes on along the minus strand of JAYTZE010000595.1, from coordinate 2,258 downwards.
GGTCGTGGTCCTGACATCGACGTCTCCCTTCGTCTCGTTCCGGTCGCTCAGTCGCTCAGTCCAGCGTGCCGGTGACTCGCTCGACCGCTGCCAACAGATCACCACTCATCACCAGGGCCTCCGCCCGGCCGAGCTCCGGCGACAACCATCGGTCGGGTCCGGCGCCAGCGACGCCGGCATCGCGCAACGCGGTCACTGCCGCCGCCGTCGCGGCCGCCGGTTGCAGTGGCAGGCGAAGATCGATGCCGCGCGCCGCGCACACGAGTTCGCAGGCGAGAATTCGTCCGAGGTTGGCCACGGAGCGACGCAGCTTGCGGGCCGCGCCCCACCCCATCGAGACGTGGTCTTCCTGCATCGCCGACGTCGGCAACGAATCCACGCTGGCCGGCGAGGCGAGGCGGCGATTCTCGGCGACCATCGCGGCCTGCGTGTAGTGGGCGATCATCAGCCCCGAGTTGACGCCCGCATCCTCGGCAAGGAAGGGCGGCAGACCGTGCGAGCGGGTGCGATCGAGCATGCGGTCGGTGCGTCGCTCGGCGATGGCACCGACCTCGGCGGCCGCGATCGCCAGGAAGTCGCAGGCGAACCCGACGGGGGCGCCGTGGAAGTGCCCGCACGATTCGACGCGGCCATCGGGCAGCACACTGGGGTTGTCGATCGCCGAAATCAGTTCGGTGTCGGCGACCGAGCGGGCGAAGGAGATCGTGTCGCGCGCCGCGCCGTGCACCTGTGGCGTGCAACGCAACGAGTAGGCATCCTGCACACGCGGGTCGTCGGATCGATGGCTGGCCACGATCGGGCTGCCGTCCAGCAGCCGGCGCAGATTGTCGGCCGACATGGTTTGACCGTGGTGCGGCCGCAGCGCCATCAGATCGGCGGCGAACGCCCGGTCGGTAGCCATCAGCGCCTCCACACTCATCGCCGCGCCGATGTCGGCGGTGCGCACGAGCATGTCGAGATCTGCGAGCGCCAGCACCAACATGCCGAGCATGCCGTCGGTGCCGTTGATCAGTGCCAGTCCCTCTTTCGCCCGCAACGTCACCGCGGTAATGCCCGCGGCAGCCATCGCCTCGGCGCACTCGCCCTCGCCGATCAAGGCGAGTGCGACGTGGGCCAACGGGGCAAGATCGCCGCTGGCGCCCAGCGAACCGTGCTCGTGAACTGGCGGAATGATGTCGGCGTTCAGCAGCGCCAGCATCGTGTCGACCACGACCTGGCGCACGCCCGAGAAGCCCATCGCCAACGTGCGCGCCCGCAGCAACATCATCGCCCGAACAACCTCGGGTTCGACCAACGGACCCATCCCGGCAGCGTGCGAGCGGATGAGAGCGCGTTGGAGTTCTTCGCGCCGTTCAGGCGGGATCACGGTGGTGGCCAGCGAGCCGAAACCGGTCGAGATGCCGTACACGGCATCATCGAGCTCGGCCAAACCCTCGACGATCGCAGCACTGCGGGAGATCGCGTCGCGTGCCGATTCGGACACCGTCACCCGCGCCCCATGACGGGCAACCGCGACCACGTCGATGGCGCTGACCCCAGTTGCACCGAGGACGACATCGCTGGTCGTGATTTCCATCGGACGGTAACTTACGTTGCCGACGCACCCCGCGCGGCTTCTGCCAAGATTCGAATCGGCGGGTAGCGTGCGAACCATGGCTGGTTCGATTCTGGGAACGCGCGTATTGCGCACCGAAGACCCCGAGCTCTTGCTCGGCCTGGCCCAGTATGTCGGGGACCTCGACCTGGGCAACCAGTTGCACATGGTGTTCGTGCGATCGGAAATGGCCCACGCGCTGATCACCGGTATCGACATGGCGGCGGCGCAGGCAGCCCCCGGTGTCGTTGCCGTGTGGACCGCCGCCGACCTGGGCATCGATGCCTTCCAGAGCATGGTCAAGGTGCACGACGACTTCGCCCGCCCGGCGCTTGCCATTGACCGAGTCCGCTTCGTCGGCGAGGCAATCGTCGCCGTTATCGCCGACACGGTCACGCAGGCAAAGGATGCCGCCGACATGGTGATCGTCGACTACGAACCGCTTGATGCGGCGGTGACGGCAGAGGCGGCCCTGGCCGACGATGCGCCCGTGTTGTTCGAGGCCCACGGCGACAACATCGCGGTTGCGACAGCCGACCCGGTCAACACTGACCTGTTCGCCGACGCCGATGTCATCGTCCGCGGCCGGTACGTCAACCAGCGAATGGCTGTTGCACCGATGGAACCGCATGGCGCGGCAGCAGCGATCGGCGACGACGGTCGA
>JAYTZE010000594.1:0-5768 GCA_043742385.1 Ilumatobacteraceae bacterium | reverse complement strand
GGTTGGGTTATATCAGAGCCGACATCGCCCTGCCGCTAGCCTGCGCGGCCGTGGACCTCGACGCATTTCAACGCCAGATCGACGCGACGTTCGGCGAGCGAGACCGGGCGCGCGGGGTGCCGAGTTCGGTTGCGTGGTTGGCGGAGGAGGTCGGTGAATTGGCCCAGGCGGTACGCAAGGGCTCGCATGATCAGCAGGTGCACGAGTTCGCCGACGTGCTGGCCTGGCTCACGTCACTGGCGAACCAGGTCGGGGTGAATCTCAGTGAGGCCGCGCAGCGCTACGCCGACGGCTGCCCAAGGTGCGCTGCGATCCCGTGCACCTGCTCTTAGCTTAGAGAAACAACTCGGCGATCTGGACGGCGTTGAGTGCGGCGCCTTTGCGGAGGTTGTCGTTGCTGACGAACAGGGCCAGGCCGCGGCCGCCGTCGATGGAGGTGTCTTGGCGAATGCGACCGACGTAGCTGGGATCCTGGCCGGCGGCTTCGAGTGGCGTCGGGATGTCGCTGAGTGCGACGCCCGGCGCAGCACCCAACAACTCGATGGCGCGGGCAACGCTGATGGGGCGCTCGAACTCGGCATTGAGGCTGAGCGAGTGGCCGGTGAACACCGGAACGCGCACGCACGTGCCACTGACCCGCAGACCGGGGATGGCCAGGATCTTGCGGCTCTCGTTGCGCAGCTTCTGCTCTTCGTCGGTCTCGAGCGAACCGTCGTCGACGTACTTGCCCGCGTAGGGCAGCACGTTGAAGGCGATCGGCTTGACGAACTTAACGGGTGTCGGGAACGCCACAGCGGCTCCGTCGTGGGTGAACTCGCGGGCCCGGTCGACCACCTCGCGGGCCTGCTTATCGAGCTCGTCGACACCCGCCAGTCCACCGCCGCTCACGGCCTGATAGGTGGCGGCGATCAGTCGTACCAGGCCGGCTTCGTCGTGCAACGGCTTCAGCACCGGCATCGCCGCCATGGTGGTGCAGTTGGGATTGGCGATGATGCCCTTGCGAGCGTTGGCGATCTCGCCAGGATTGACCTCACTGACGATCAGCGGCACATTGGGATCCATCCGCCACGCCGAGGAGTTGTCGATCACGATGACGCCGGCGGCGGCGAACTTCGGCGCCAGTTCGCGCGATGAGGTTGCGCCGGACGAGAACAAGGCGATGTCGAGACCCGACGCGTCGGCGGTCGCGGCATCCTCGACGGTGATCTGCGTGCCCTTCCACTCCAACGTGGTTCCGGCCGAACGCGCCGAGGCGAAGTAGCGGATCTGCGAGACGGGAAAGTTGCGTTCATCCAGGATCTGACGCATGACCGAGCCGACCTGGCCGGTGGCACCGACGACACCAATTTTCATGGCCCAAAGGCTAACGCCCCGTCTACGACTGCGATCGTGAATTTACGGTGGCGACCAACCACCAGTGGCTGCGGTGCACGCCTTCGAACGACTGATCGGATGTTCCGGCGATCGCGAAGCTGCGGCGCTTTGGGGACCGTACGATCTGCACATCGCTGACCAGCGGACCAACTGCGTCCATGACCTCGGTCGGCGACAGGCGGTTGGCCTGCCACCCGAGACGGGCAATCGATCGGCGCTTGGAGATGGCCGGGCCCAGCTTCGGTACACGCCACAGGGCGCGCACGATCTTGCCGGCGGGCCACAGCAGCGCGTCCCTGCCAGTCCACGTGCGGTAGTTCAGCACCACATGGCCGCCGCCTCGAACGACACGCACAGCCTCGGCCGTGAGCGCCAGCGCATCGTCGTGATGGCAGTGCTGGAACGTGATGTAGCTGAAGGCCATGTCGGCGGTGGCGTCGGGCAGGGCGATGGTGCGGCCATCGGCAACGGGGCTCGTACGCAATCGCTCGGGGCGACCGAACTGGGCAACGGTCTCGCGGCACCGCTCCAAGAACGCGGCGTCGAGATCGCAGGCAACGACACGTGCGAACAGCCGGGTGAAGCTGGCCGTCATCCGCCCGATCCCCGACCCGATCTCGACCAACGTCTGCGATGCGTGCGGATCGTCTCCGAGCCCGAACGCAGTCAGATAGGCGAGGGTCTCGTGATTGCCGGTCTCGACGAACTCGGCCAGGCTGAGATCACCGCCAGTGACGTTGTTGAACACCCAACCGGTCTCGCGCACCACCTCGTCGGCAGAACGTTTCCCCTCACTCGTTGTGCCCGCTGCCTTCCACGGCACGTGGTTGCGTCGCATCGGTCGTTGGTTACTTCCGCTCCGGCAATGGCGCAGAGTACGCCTGGCCGGAATCGAGCCCGAAGGCGGTGTGCAATGCACGGGCAGCACGCTCGAGATCGGCGGCCGACGTGACCACGCTGATGCGAATGGTCGACGTCGAGATCATTTCGATGTTGACTGACTCGTCGGCCAAGGTACGGAACATCTTGGCGGCGATGCCCGGGCTGGTCTTCATGCCGGCGCCGACCAGGCTGATCTTGGCGATGTCGGCATCGTGATTCACGCCCGACGCGCCGATCTCGGCGGCGACACGGCTGACGATCGACTCGGCAGTGGCCATGTCGGCCTTCGGCATGGTGAAGCTGATGTCGGTCTTGCCGTCTTGCGAGGTGTTCTGCACGATCATGTCGACGTTGACGTTCGCGGCCGCCAGCGGCTCGAACAACGCGGCGGAGATGCCGGGCCGGTCGGGCACGGCGATGATGGTGACCTTCGATTCGCTGGTATCGGTGACGACTCCGGAGATGATTGGCTCTTCCATGCTTGGCTCCTGATCGGTGACCCAGGTACCCGGCTCCCATGTGAATGCCGAGCGGACGTGGATGGGGACATTGTGGTTTCGGGCGAACTCGACGCTGCGCAGGGCCAGCACCTTGCTGCCGGCGCCTGCCATTTCCAGCATCTCGTCGAAGTTGACGTGGGCCAGCTTGCGCGCCTGTGGAACGATGCGCGGGTCGGCGGAGAACACACCCGTGACATCGGTGTAGATCTCACAGCTGTCGGCGCCCAGCGAGGCCGCCAACGCGACCGCGGTGGTGTCGCTGCCGCCACGTCCCAACGACGTGATCTCTTTCTCCATGCTGATGCCCTGGAATCCGGCGACGACACACACCTTGCCGGCGGCCAGTCCTTCGCGGATGCGGTCGCCCTTGACCTCGAGGATCTTGGCCTTCATGTGCACCGAGTCGGTGATGATCCCTGCCTGGCTGCCGGTGAAGCTCACTGCCTCGATACCGAGGTCGGCAAGTGCCATGCACAACAGCGACATCGAAATGCGCTCGCCGGTGGTGATCAGCATGTCCATCTCGCGGCCCGGCTGCGTGCTCGACACGTCGTTGGCCAGCTTGATGAGGTCGTCGGTGGTCTTGCCCATGGCACTGGGCACCACGACCACATCGTGGCCGTGACGTCGGGTGAAGGCCACGTTCTCGGCGACCGCACGCATGCGGTCGGGATCAGCGACAGAGGTTCCGCCGTATTTCTGCACGATCAGGGCCACGGGTTCAACAGGTTATCGAGTTAGTGTCGAACGTCGTGCTTGGCCGCGTGTTGGACGATTCGTACGCGCCAGAGGTGCGTCGTGACCTCACGGCCTTCGCGGCTGCCCGCACCACCTCCAACGCCTGCTACCGATTCGTCGGGCCCTTCATCGCCACGATTGCGCGCGGCCTCGACGTCGAGCTGGCCGACATCGGTGTGGCGATCGCCATTTCCGAACTGTTTGGCCTGGCCTCTCCGGTGATCGGGCGATTGGTCGATCGCCTGGGTGCCCGCCGAGCAGTGGCCGTCGGCCTTTGCGCAACGATCGTGGGAACGTGCGTCGCCGCGGCGAGCCAAGGCGTGGCCATGCTTGCCGTGGCCCTGGTGTTACTCGGCCAGGGCAACACGACGTTCTATTTGGGGATTGGCACGTGGATCGCGATGCACGTGCCGTACGAACGCCGGGGAAAGGTGACCGGGCTGATCGAGGTCTCGTGGGCGTTCGGGCTACTACTCGGGGTCAGCACGATGGGACTGGTCACTGCCGCCTCGAACTGGCGGGTCGGCTATCTCAGCGGCGCTGCAGCGATGATCGTGATGACCATCGTCGTGGTCGGTCGTATCGATTCGCCGACCGACGAGCATCGAACCGCCGCCGCTGTGAAGGCCACCGGGCGGCTTGTGTCGCGCGGCTGGTTGGTGCTGCTTTCTGGATTCGCGATCACGGCCGCCAGTCACACGCTGATCGTCACGTTCGGCAGCTGGCTGGAGGACGAGTTCGGTCTCACGCCCGCCGGGCTCTCGGCCGTCACCTTCCTGCTCGGAGCGGGCGAACTGGTCGCCACATTGATGGTGGCCCGCTTCACGGACGTGTGGGGCAAACGGCGGGCGGTCGCGGTGGGCGCGATGTTGATGATCCCCGCCAGCGCTGGCCTGGCGCTGTGGCATCACCACTTGGTTCTTGGTGTCGCCTTGCTGGCGGTCGGTGTACTCGGCTTCGAGTTCTCGGTCGTCAGCGCGATTTCCCTCGGCACCGGTCTGATACCCGGATCGCCGGCGCGGGGCCTCGGGCTACTGGTCGGCGTGGATACGGTCGGGCGCGCAGTGATGTCGGTGCCGGCGACGCGCCTCTATACGAGCTACGGCATCGGTTGGCCGGCGGCGATCGCTACTGGGCTGGCTGCAGTCGCCGTGGTCACGATCACACTGTCGACGCCCCGACCCCTTCCGAATCGTCAGTGACGAAACAACCTCTCGCCGCGCCGGACCCCCTTCCGAATCGTCAGTGACGAAACGAGCGGCGCGCTGAAACGTCACAGACGATCCGGAAGGGGTGCTTGCGGCCTGGGCGGACTGGGCGGCCGGGCGGTCGTTGGCCCGCCGCACCGCACCGACCCGGCTCAGCCGCGGTAGGCGTTGGTGATGGGAAGTCGGCGATCCTTGCCGAAGGCCTTCACGCTGACCCGCACACCGGGCGGGCACTGGCGCCGCTTGTACTCCATCACATCCACCAGTCGGGTGATGCGACGGACCATCGCCTCGTCGTGGCCGAGCTCGATGATCTCGCCGGCGGTGCGATCCTCCTCGACGTACAACTCGAGGATCGGATCGAGCACCTCGTACGGCGGCAGGCTCTGATCGTCGCGTTGGTCGGGGCGCAACTCGGCAGACGGCGGCTTGGCGATGACGCTCTCGCTGATGACCTCGCGCCCAACTCGCACGTTGTAGTAGCGACACAGGTCGTACACACGCGTCTTCAAGACGTCCCTGATCACCGCGTACCCACCGACCGAATCGCCGTACAGGGTGAAGTACCCCACCGCCATCTCACTCTTGTTGCCGGTGGTCAGCACCATCCATCCGAACTTGTTCGACAACGCCATCAAGGTGGCACCGCGAACCCGGCTCTGCAGGTTCTCCTCGGTGAGATCGGCAGGCTTGTCGGCGAAGGATTCGCTGGTCATCTCGAGGTAGGCGCTGAAAGCGGGCTCGATGGGGATGGTGCGGAAGTCGATGCCGAGTGCCTGTGCCAGATCAGCAGCATCAGTCTTGGAGCCATCGCTGGAATAACGCGATGGCATCGACACTCCGTGCACGTGACCGGCGCCCAGGGCGTCGACGGCGATGCAGGCCACCAGCGTGGAATCGATGCCGCCCGACAGGCCAATGACCACGTCGGTGAAACCGTTCTTGCGCACGTAGTCGCTCGTGCCCAGCACCAATGCCTGGTACAACTCGGCGTCGGGGGCAAGCTTGGGCGCGAGTCGTGCACTTGGCGGGGGCGTGATATCGCGCCCGAGTGAGGCCTCGGTGA
>JAYTZE010000593.1:0-1327 GCA_043742385.1 Ilumatobacteraceae bacterium | reverse complement strand
GCTGGTCGTCGCCGATCTCTGCGCCTTTCAGCTCCTTCGGCACACCGGGCATCATCCCCAACAGGTTGCCGAGCGGCCCCATCTTCTTCAGTGCCTGCATCTGCTCCAGGAAGTCGTCGAGAGTGAATTCGCCGTCCATCATCTTCTCGGCGGCGGCTTCGGCCTGATCCTTCTCGAAGACCTGTTCGGCCTGTTCGATCAGGCTCAACATGTCGCCCATACCGAGGATGCGCCCGGCCATGCGATCGGGGTGGAACTGTTCGAACTCGTTGAGCTTCTCACCGGTCGAGGCGAACGCGATCGGTCGACCGATCACTTCTTTGACGCTCAGCGCCGCGCCACCACGTGCGTCACCGTCGAGCTTCGACATGATCACGCCGTCGATGGCGAGCGTGGCGTGGAAGGCTTCGGCGACCCCGACTGCGTCTTGGCCCGTCATCGCATCGACGACCAGGAAGGTGTAGTCGGGCTGAATCACCTCGCTGATCTGACGCACCTGTTCCATCATCTCGGCGTCGATCGACAGTCGACCGGCGGTGTCGACAATCAGCACGTCGCGGCCAAGACGGCGAGCCTCCTCGAGACCCCGCCGCGCTGTTGAGACAGGGTCGCCCGGTTCGCTGAACACCGGCACGTCGATCTGACGACCGAGAGTACGCAATTGCTCGACGGCCGCCGGGCGCTGTAGGTCGGCGCCGACCATCAGCGGCTGACGGCCTTGGCTCTTGAACCAACGGGCCAACTTTGCCGAGTTGGTGGTCTTACCGGAACCCTGCAGACCGGCCATCAGCACGACGGTCGGCGGACGGCTGGCGTAGGTGATCCTCAGCGTCTCGCCACCCAACATGGCGGTGAGCTCGTTGTTGACGATCTTGATGATCTGTTGACCGGGATCAAGCGCCTGGCTGAGCTTGGCGCCAACCGCCTGCTCGCGGATACGTGCGGTGACATTGCGGACGACACCGACGTTGACGTCGGCCTCGAGCAGAGCCGTGCGGATCTCTTTCAGGACCTCATCGACGTCGTCGTCGGTCAGCCGACCCTTGCCGCGGATCTTCTTGATGACGCCTTCGAGGCGAGAGGACAATGAGTCGAACATCGCCTCGCAGGCTAGCGGCGACCCCGTCCCGTCCCCGGCGTTGGGTGGGTGCGGGTTGGAGAGAGGTCAGCCGATGGAGATGATCTCGGTGACGATTTCGCCGTCGACGGCAACGTTGAAGCGGCGATCGGAGAAGTCATCGGTGACGGGCAGATCGACGCCGTCCTGGCGTACGACACGCACGGAGAATCCGATGTAGGACGCCTCCGCCTCCGCGAATGAGAGGCA
>JAYTZE010000592.1:0-1328 GCA_043742385.1 Ilumatobacteraceae bacterium | reverse complement strand
GGCAACAGCGGCATCCGACTTGAACGAATCGCGTCGGCCGCCACCGTCTTCGCGACCACCACGACCGCCACCGTCTTCGTCACGATCCCGCGGTGGCCGACCCGCTCGGGTCTGGGACACGCGCTTCGTGTACGGCAGCAAGGCCATCTCGCGCGCGTTCTTCACCGCATTGGCGATGTCGCGCTGTTGCTGAACCGTGTTGCCGGTGACCCGCCTGTTGCGGATCTTGGAGCGGTCGCTGACGAATCGGTTGAGCAGGTTGACATCTTTGTAGTCGACGAAGTCGACCTTGTCGGTGACGAGCACACTCGTCTTCTTCTTGAACTTCTTGTTGACTTCTTTTGGCGCCCTGGCGCGATTCTTCTTGCTGGTCATCGTGGGGTCTTTCTCGGATCAATCGTCACGGGTTCAGAACGGCTCTTCGTCGCCGTACACAGGATCGCTGGGTCGGCCGCCACCGGCTGGCGCCGAGGCAGTGGGCCGGTTGCCGGCAGCAGGCGTGCCGTCGGGACCGGTGCGCTGCGTGCGCTCGACCTCGGCACGGGCCCAACGCAGACTTGGCCCGAGCTCGTCGGCAACGATCTCGACGACGTTGCGCTTCTCGCCGGCGGTGGTCTCGTACTCGCGCTGCTCGAGGCGGCCGGTGACGATGATGCGGGCACCCTTGGTCAACGAAGCCGCCGCGTTCTCGCCGAGTTGGTCCCAGGCGGTGACGTTGAAGAACGACACCTTCTCTTGCCATTCACCATTGACCTGGTAACGACGGTTGACGGCGACGCCGAAACTGGCGACGCCCTTGCCGCCGGCGGTGAATCGCAGCTCGGGATCGCGGGTGAGGTTTCCTACGATGGTGACAGTGCTATCGGCCATGACGGCCTCCTTGGCTTGACGCGCGGCGATTCAGGCCGCTGGCTCCGACAGACCGCGGCGAGCTGCCTCGGTATCGGGGAGACGGATGAGCTTGTGGCGGACGATGTCGTCTGCGATGCGGAACGAGCGCTCGAGCTCGTCGAGGGCGCCTCCGGGGGCAAGAAGTTGATACACGACGTAGTAGCCGTATTCCTTCTTGTTGATCGGGTAGGCGTATTGCCTGCGACCCCACCAGTCGGGCTTGCCGTGAATCGTGCCGCCGGCTTTGGTGATGGAGTCGGTGATCGACTTCACCCTCGCCTGGGCAGCGGTGTCTTCTACGTCACCATCGATGATGACCATGAGTTCGTAAGCACGCATCATGCGTGTGCAACCTCCCTTCGGACCCGGGCCTTACCCGGGGCCCCGGTACGGGGCAGGGCCAATATGACCTTGCGAGTGTAGCGGCGAAAGATGAT
>JAYTZE010000591.1:0-1329 GCA_043742385.1 Ilumatobacteraceae bacterium | reverse complement strand
CTGATCTGTCGGTGACGAAGACTGATGGTGTGGTGTCGGAGGTGCCTGGTACTGCGGTGTCGTACACGATCGTGGTGTCGAACGCTGGTCCGTCGGATGTCGTCGGTGCGTCGGTCACCGACGCCTTCCCGGCGACACTTATCGGCGCATCGTGGACCTGCGTCGCCGTGAACGGTGCCTGCCCTGCGTCGGGTAGCGGCAGCATCAACACGCTGGTCGACCTGGCAACAGGCGGCACCACGACGTTTACCGTCAATGCCACGGTCTCGAGTACGGCAACAGGATCGATCACCAATTCGGCCACCGTCACGCCGCCGGCCGGTGCGACGGATCCGGATCCGACCAACAACTCGGCCGCCGACACCGACACGCTCGACGCCGCTGCCGACCTGTCGATCACCAAGACCGACAACGACACGAACACTCGCCCCGGCGACCCCATCACCTACCAGATCGTTGCATCCAATGCCGGCCCGTCGGCGATCACGGGCGCAGTCGTCAGCGACTCGATGCCCGCTGGACTCTTTGGAGCCAGTTGGACGTGCACAGCGGGCAGCGGCGGCATGTGCCCGGCATCGGGCATCGGTGATCTGAACGAAACAGTGGATCTGGCCGTCGGCGCCTCGGTGACCTTCACCGTCACGGCGACCGTCACGGCCACCGCTGGATCGATCACCAACACTGCGCAGGTCGATGTGCCCGCCGGTGCTACGGATCCGAACACAGCCGACAACGTCGCCAGCGATACCACCCAGGTCGACCTGGTCGGCGACGTGTCGATCACCAAGACCGACGGTCAGACTTCGGCCGCGCCGGGAGCAGCGATCTCGTACTCCATCGTTGTTTTCAACAGCGGTCCGTCGGCGGCAGCGGGCGTCGCCATCAGCGACACCATGCCACCGTCGTTGTCGGGCGTCACCTGGTCGTGCATGGCCACCCCTGGATCCGTATGCACCAATGCGACCGGCGTCGGCGACATCACCGAACTTGTTGATCTCGCTTCCGGTGGCACTGCTTCGTTCGTGGTCGCGGCAACGATCGAGGCCGATGCCGCGGGTGTCCTCAGCAACACCGCGACGGTGACTCCACCGTCTGGCTTCACGGACTCCAACTCCATCAACAACTCGGACACCGATGTCACCGACCTGGATCCGGCGGTCGACCTTGCGGTGACGAAGACCGATGCGCAGGTCACAGCAATCCCTGGCACGCCGATCAGCTACACCATCGTCGTCACCAACGCCGGCCCATCCGTGGCTGCAGGGTCGCAAGTGCTCGACAGCCTGCCGGCATCGTTGCTCGGCGCGACGTGGACATGCAGCTCGGCAC
>JAYTZE010000590.1:0-5783 GCA_043742385.1 Ilumatobacteraceae bacterium | reverse complement strand
CGAACTCGTCGCCGCCGAGGCGGGCAACCAGATTCGACGCATTGGCGAAGCGAACCGTCAACCGATCGGCGACGGTGCGCAGCAGCACGTCGCCGGCGGAGTGCCCAAGGCCGTCGTTGATCGCCTTGAAGTCATCCAGGTCGAGGAACATCACCGTAGGAAGATGACCCCGTTGCAGCTCCTCGGACACCCGCGTCAGGAAGTTGGCCCGGTTGGCGAGACCGGTCAACGAATCGTGATCGGCGCGGTAGCTGAGCTGACGTTCCAAGGTGCGGTTGGCAGTGACGTCGCGCAGCGTCAACACGATGCCGGCGACTGCGATGTTCGCCATCAAGTTGACGGCCGACAGTTCCATCGTGCGGTGTTCACCGTCGGCGTGCAGTGCCGACACTTCGACGGTCAGCGAGTCCTCCTGTGGCAAGCGCTTGACGTCGGCCCACAGCTCGCTGTTCGCGCGGATATCGAGGGCTTCGATCTGCATACCGATCCACTCATCAGCTCCGTATCCGAGCACGGTCTGCAGCGCAGGACTGGTGTACGAGATCCGGCCATCGATGTCGACCAGCACGACGACGTCCGAGGATCGCTCGACCAGGGATGCCAGGCGATCGTTGCCGCGACGCTCGGTGAGGTTGCGGACGCTGACGGCCAGTCCCCACAATCGGGTCAGGGCGAGCAGTGACACAACGGTCGCAATGCCCGCGGCAAACAGCACAGTGGAACGCTTGGCCGAGTCGTTCATCAAGACTGCGATCAGCACGATCTGCGGGGCTACCGCCGACAGCACGATCGACAACAGCCGAACCCGGCTCAGGCGCACGGCGTGATGGGCAACGTGAGCCGGCTCGTTGTGATGCCTGTCGAGTGCGGCCCACACAAGGAATCCAAAGGACAGCGCGGTGATGGTGTTGGTGACCGCTGCCGGCACCCGACCATTGCCGACCTCTCCCCAGTAGTTCATCATGTTCGCCGCGAACCGGCTGACGAGGGCCAACTGCAACGCGAGGAACGACCGGCTGCGGGCCCGGTAGCCGAGCGACAGGCGCGCTCCGAGGGCCACGAGAACCAAGTCAGAAGCAGGAAGGCTGAGAGACAGCAAGCGGCCGGACGAGTCGAGCGGTGATCTGGTCAGCGCAGGTTCGACGACGGCGACCCACATCACCAAGGCGGTCGCCAGTGCGACGATGCTGGCCTCGACCGCCAGGTACCGATCGCGGATCGGGGAGCGATCGGCGATCATCGCCAGCAGGGCAAGCGCCACGAGGGTTCGATCGGGTGCCCGCATCACGCTGGACAGCTCGGCCACGTTGTCCAAACCGAACGAGGACTGCCACAACATCAGCGCGTACGACGCGGCTGTCATCGCGCACGACCCGGCGATGGCGATCCACGCAACCCGATCGCCGCGTTGCCGCCAGCGCGCTCCGAAGATCGCCGCCACTGCGGCTACCACTGGTGGGCCGATCATCCAACGATTTCCCGGGACCCAGGCGCTGCGGACCTGCCAGCCGTAGACGGCAAGGCCAATGCCGACGCCCACCATCAGTCCGACCCGCCACCACTTCACGAGGAGATGATCGGCAAGATCTCTTCAAGGTTGAGCAAGTCACACGGGCGTAGTTTGTCGCCTTTCTCGCGCGGTCGACCAGTGTGGATATGTCATGTCATCGCTCGCCGCCCCCCGCTACGATGCACGCCGCGCCCAGGTAGCTCAGTCGGTAGAGCAACGCACTCGTAATGCGTAGGTCAGGAGTTCGATTCTCCTCTTGGGCTCTGGCTTGACCAGGTGTTTTGCCGGTTTTCGACCCAGCACACCGTAGGCGAAATCGCCGGTTGGTCACATTTTGATCACAGAAAATCCCCGAGTGTCGCACCAAGTCTTGACTGTCGCCAAGCGTTCAATCTCGAAAACGTGTCGCGTCGGGATGTTTTGCCCCCTGTGGCGACGGTGTCATGAAAGCCGGTCGGCTCCGAAGTCTGGGCGGCGGCGCTGGTGGTACACGGCCATGACGACGATTTGCCCGTCGGTCACTCGGTAGCGCATCGCATACGGGAACCCAGCGGTGGCGACCCTTCGCTCGACGACTTCACCGTTGTCGTCGTGGATCGCTGGTGTTCCGGCGTTCGGCCAGCGCGAAGCCCGAACGATCGCCGCGCCGACGGCCACCACGTAGCGATCGCCCAGGCCCGGTCGTTGCTCCTCGTACCATTCCCATGCACCGAGGACATCGAGCTCGGCGAGCGAGTGGAGCGTGAAGGAAAGGCTCACACAGACTGGTGCTACGGGCGACGTTCGTCGATGCTTTGGAGGAGCTTCTCCCACGTCACAAGTTCGGCGTCACCTGACTCCAGCTGCGCCGCTCGGCGTTCGGTCTCGGCTGACCACAGTCGCTCAACTTCGGCCACGTCGAGGGCCTCCGAGTCGAGACTTGCGAGCAGGCCTGAGGCGAGCAGCACTCGGTCCTCGGCTGGAAGCGTCAGTGCTTGCTCCAGGAGTGTCTCGGCTGCGTTGGTCACGTCACAATCGTACCCCGCAGCAAGCCGGGTCGAAGCGCGTGAGCTCCTGCCTGATTCGGTCTTCACACGATGTCAACGAGCGCCGAGACGGCAGCCGCAGCGTCGGCCTGCTGACCCGGCATCACGTGTGCGTACGTGTCGAGCGTGAAGGCCACCGAGGCGTGTCCAAGGCGTTCACTCACGACCTTGATGTTGACGCCTGCGGCGAGGAGTTGGGTGGCGTGCGTGTGCCTCAAGTCGTGGAAGCGGACTCGCGGCGGACGCCGATCGAGTTCCTCCCGTGTTGCCTTTCTGACGGGGCTGACCAAAACGATCGAATGCTTGCGAGATCGAGTTCGGATGCCAACCTTCGCCGCTCGGCATCGTGAAAACAAGCCCGGTCTCCGTCCATCCGGCGCCCACCAGCATCCGCTGCTCGAACTGAGTCCGGCGCCAAGCCCTCAGAACCGCCACTGTGGTTGGATCGAGGTCGACGACACGGCGCGACCGCGACGTCTTCACGTCACCGTCTACCGGCTTGCCGCAAACGGAGATGACCGTGTGTCGAATGGAGACGGTGCGGGCGTCGAGGTCGACATCGACCCATCGCAGCCCGCAGAGCTCCCCACGTCGGAGGCCGGTCATCGCTGCGGTACGAATCACCGGGTAATGGTGATGGCCCTCGATGCCGGCCAGGAAAGTGCGCAGCTGTATTGGTGTCCAGTACTTCATTTCGGGTGCCTTCGACGCCGAGGCCGCCGGCGGCGTGGCCAGTCGTGCGACGTTGCGCGAGGTGATGTCCTTGCGCACGGCGTCGGCGAGGGCCTTGCCGACGACGACGTGGATCTTGCGAACCGTCGACATCGCCAGTCCGCGCCCGAGCAGCTGCGCGTATAGAGCATCGAGGTGCATCGCCTTCACGGCCTGGATCTCGATGGCGCCGGGCACCGGGATGACGTTGAACTCGAGGACTTGACGGTATCCGGCGACCGTTGACGGCCGGCGACCCGCAGCGGGTAGGCCGTCGAGCCAAGTGTGCAAGTACTCGCCCAGAGTCATCTTCGTGCGAGTCACGAAGGTGCCTCGCTGCACGTCGCCGCGGAGCCTGGTCAGCTCCTCCTGCGCCTCCTTCTTTGTCGCGAACCCGCGCCTACGCACCTGCTTTCGGCTGCCGCTTGGACCTGGAACGTCGACAACGAACATCCACCCAGCGTCGTGGCGCTTGACGCTGCCGCTTGCCATTATCGACCGCCCGTCATTCTGAGATCAGCCATGCGATTCTCTCCAGTTCTTTCGGGACGTCGGAACGCCGCGCCGGCAACCCCCTCCATCCGGGACTGTTCTTTGACAACCGGGAGTGTCGGAAAGACGAGCGGTAGTCCATGACTACGCAAGTGGGGCCGATGTCAAGGCGCGTTGTGCTCGAGTTCGTGTTCGACGGCTCGGCGAATCCACGATGAGATCGACCGATCGTCAGCACCGGCAGCGTTACGGATCCTGTCGAGGGTTTCGGGTGCGAAGCGGACCGGCACGAGCTCGGTGAGTTTCGGATTGCGGCGTCGTGGCGGGCCTTGGGGAGTTTGGTTCTCAGGGTTGGCATAGAAGTCGTGTTCTTCGGTTCGAGTCATTTTCTTGGTCATCGGTCCTCCAGGTATCGGTCGGCGAGGTGCTTGGCAGCGAAGTAGCAGCCAATCGGACGGCAGCGGGTCGGATCATTCGAGTTGGATGCGGCGAGCGGGACCACCAGGATCTCGCCGTGGACTTCGGCCACCATTAACCAGTCTGCTGGCGGTTTGGCTGGGTAGAAGAGCGGGTCGGATTGCCAGACATCTTGAATGTCGTCGATTCCCAGTCCGGCGTGTTTGAAGAGGTGGGCTGCTTGCCTGTCGATTTCGAACGGGTCGTTGTCGTCGAGTTGATCGAGATCGAACAGCTCAGCCATCCGCCCAATTGTAATACAAACGGATACAGAATGACAGGCGCTACTCCCCGCGATGAGGTTGACCGGGCCGCGCCGCTGGAGCGACCATCCAAGATTTCATCCAAGAAATTGGCCAGCACAGGGCACGATGAGCCAACATCCAGCGGACGGCGCAACAGCAAAAGCCCTGCTAGATGACACTGCAATACCCGATGGACGGTTCGAAACCGACTCGTAATGTGTAGGTCAGGAGTTCGATTCTCCTCTTGGGCTCCCGCAAAACCGACTCGATGCCGGGCCGTCAGGGCACGATGGTGATGGTGAACTGGCCCGTCGCAGATTGACCGCTGCTGTCGTCGACCCTGACCGTGAACGTGAACGTTCCAGCGGTCGTCGGCGTACCTCTGACGCGCCCGGGCGATGCCTGCACGGACAAACCTGGTGGCAGGGTGCCGCCGATGTGCGACCAGCTCCACGGCGGAACTCCGCCGAGGGGGAACAGACCGATTTCGTAGAAGACACCGACCTGACCGTTTGTCAACACGTCGGTCTGGTTGTTGATGATCAGCGGATTCGCCGGGTCGACGGTCAGGGTGAACGTCTTGGTGGCGGTGTTGCCGGCGTCGTCGCGTGCTCGCACGGTGAACGTTGTCGTCTGGACGGTGGTGGCCACGCCGGTCACCGCCGTGGTGCGCGTCAGGCCCAGATCGTTGCCGGCGAATCGAAGTCCAGCGGGCACCGTGCCACTGATCAACGACCATGTGTACGGACCTCCCTGCCCGCAGCATGCTTCGATGAATCCTGCGTAGTTCTCGCCGACTCGCGCATTCGGTAGCGGCGATTCGGTGATGATCCTGAACAACGTGGTTGCCGAGATGGTCAGTACCGCCGAACGAGTCACGCCGTTGTACGTCGCCGAGATCGTGACGGAGCCCGACGCCGTTGGATTGACCGCGACCGTGAAGGCTCCGGTCGAGCTGAATCCCGGAATCGTGACGTTGGCAGGGACGGTGGCGAGCGCTGTGTTGCTGCTCGACAACGTGACGAAGGCGCCACCCGTCGGCGTCAGCGCAGTGAAGTGCAGCGTGGCCGACGTGCTGGTGGTGCCCGTCTGCACGATCGCCGGATCGAGGAAAACGGAATCCAAGAAGGCGGTCGGCTGTGGAGGTGGAGGCGTGAGCGTGAGCGTGACCGAACGGGTCACACCGTTGTATGTCGCCGAGATCACCGACGAGGTGGTCGACGTGACCTGCACAGTCGACACGAAGAACACGTAGCTGTTGACACCAGCGGGCACAGTCATCGTCGTCGGCACCGTGACGGCGGCGGTGTTGCTGCTCGACAGGGTGACGACGGCGCCACCCGG
>JAYTZE010000589.1:0-2928 GCA_043742385.1 Ilumatobacteraceae bacterium | reverse complement strand
TGATGAGAACGCGGCCTTCGATGTTGTCGACGTCGACCGTCCCGAACGCACGCGAGTCCTCGGACGTGTCGCGATTGTCGCCGAGCAGATAGACCTCGCCGGGTGGCACCACATCAGGTCCGGTGAAGAAGCCATCCATCTCGGCGTTGTCGATGTAGCTCTCGACAATGCTTGCACCGTTGACGATCAGCTGTCCGTCCTCGATTCCTACCGAGTCGCCGCCGACTGCCACGACGCGCTTGACGATCGACTCGCCGGTGCGCGGGTCGGCGGTCACCACGATGTCGCCACGATGCGGTTCGCGGGTGAGGTAGGTGAGCTTGTCGATCAGCACGATCGCGCCGGACGGCAGCGTCGGCTCCATGCTGTCGGACCGCACTCGTACTGGCTCCAAGACGAAGCTGCGTACCAGCAGGAGCACGACGATGACGGCAGCGAACCACAGGATTCGACGTAGGGTTGTCGCGTCTTCAGACGATTGTTCGAGTTCCTCGTCGTCCACGTCGGGATCGATCGCCACCGTCATCACAGTAGAGCGAAGCTGGTCCCCCAGAGCGCCAGACCGATACACATCAAGCAATTCACGGTGCGCGTCCTCGATCGGGTCGGCAGCATGCTGAGCAACGTCACCACGAGCAGCACTTCGGCGACAAGGGTGAACACATCGAGCGGACCGACGTGCTTCGCGCCGTCGAGCAGGATCGAGCGACCTGGCACCCAACGACCGCCATGGATAGGCACTGGTGGTGTGCTCGGAAGTCCGACAGTTCGGCTGGCGACATACAGCAGGATCACGCCGACGGTGCCCCAAATGCCGGCGAGCACGATCCGATGGTCGTAGGAAAACCGGACCAGCAACACCGAGTAGAGCAGTTGCGCGACGCCGAGCGCGGCGAAGAACACCCCGGCGGTCGGCCACCATGTGTAGTGATCGGGCGCGACGACAAAATGCGCGAACGCTGCCGCCGCTGACAACACGATTGCCGCGTCGACAGCGACCGTGCGGCGATGACGAATGGCTTCGCTGCGCCGAGCGCGCAGCAGTGGGACCGCTGCGTTCACAACGGGTCGCTATCGTCTTCCGACATCGGGCGAGGCAGCCAGCCGCGCGGGTCGTCGCCAGGGCCCTCGGGATCGATCATCTCGAACTGGCCCATCATGTCGTGGTCCTCGTGCACCAGGTTGTGACAGTGGATCATGTACTTGCCACGGCCGTCGAACTTTGCAAGCACCCGAACTGTCTCGTTCTCGCCGACATACACGACGTCTTTCGCACCCAACTCGTGCGGCAATGGTGGCTTGCCGTTGCGGGAGAGAATTTTGAAGTCGATGAAGTGGATGTGAACCGGGTGGAACCACCCACCCGAGGAGTTCTTGAGCTCCCAGATCTCGACATCGCCTCGATTCGGCTTTGCCAAGCAGAACTCGTAGTTGCTCTTCTCGACATCTTTCCACGACTTGCTATTGATCTTGAACTGCCCATTCGTGCGGTGGAAAAGGAGCTGGCGGGTGGCCACAGATTGTGCAGGCTGCAGCGCCATCGCCGGCTCGAGTGGGTTCAACACGTCGGGGACCGAGTTGTTCGACAGATCGGTCGGCTCACTGACGACATCGAACGCCATGATCTTGTCGGTGTTCGCGTAGTTATTGTTGTTCTTCGGGCTCGAGTTCTTCAGGATCACCCGGCGTCCGATCGGGTACTTCGAGAAGTCGATGACCACCTCGTAGCGCTCGGCCGACGCGGTACGGAAGCTCTTGACGTATTGCGGGGTGGGCATCAACCCACCGTCGGTGCCGATGATGGCCATCGGCTCACCGGAGTCGAGCGACAGATTGAAGGAGCGCGAAACGGTCGCGGCGAGGATGCGGAAGCGGTACTTGCGCCTCTCGACTTGCATCACCGGCCACGGGCGACCGTTGACTGTGATCACGTCACCCCACATGCCGTTGTCGTCCTCGAGCGTGAACAACAGCTGACCATCGTTCTTGAACATCGCGTCGCCGATGATGAGCGGCACGTCGTAGACGCCGTGCGGGATCGGCAACGACTGCTCCAACGGATCCAAAATGTGATACTGACCGACCAGCCCGTGGTACACGTTCTCGGCGGTGTGGTGCGAGCCGTGATCGTGGTACCAGAGCGTTCGCGCCTCTTGCCAGTTGGGGTACTTGTAATCCTTGAACTGATTGGGGTAGGTGTGGTCGCTTGCGTACCCGTCGTACTGCGGAAGAGAGGCCGAGCCGTGCAGGTGCACGGATGAGTACGGCTCGTAGCCGTACGTCGGGTGAGTACTCGGCAGCAGGTTGCAGTTGCGCACCACGGTCTTGCGGCCCTGATTGACCTTGATCGTCGGACCGGGAACCGAACCCTCATAGCCGAACAGCATGGTCTGATAGCCCGGCACGATCTCGACAGACGTCGGCATCATGTGCAGCGCGTAGTAGTCGGTGGTGTCGTCGGTACGCACCGGCACGGCCACCGGTGGGTACGCGAACGGTGTCGTGAATGGTTGCGGCAGCTTGCTTGCCGCCATGCGGCTGTCGAGCGCCGATTGCCCCGACACCACGCGCGACAACGGCAACGACAGCGAAGCGCCGGCAAACACGCCGGCCTTGATCAGATCTCTTCGGCTGAGCGTCATGGTTGCCCACTGCCCGCGCGCGCACTTACCCGAACCCGTTCGTCCAACACAGGTAACTCCGTTCCCACTACTTTCAGCCCGTCCGGGGCATCAGTCCACAATGCACGGCAGGTCGCCAAAGTGTCAATGCACTATTGGTGGTACGGCTTACGACGGAACGTCAAGGTGCGAACTAAGACCAACAACTTAAGTCAATGCCGCGTCTCGCCACCTTTCGTGTTGCGACGTGTTCCGCTCGTGGGAAACCGTCAGTCGACCGATTGCGATGCACTCAACTCGGTGAGGC
>JAYTZE010000588.1:0-1332 GCA_043742385.1 Ilumatobacteraceae bacterium | reverse complement strand
CGACGAGCCAATGGGTGAGAGCCAGTGGGACATATTCGGCGAGCGCCTCCCACGGCACGCGCTGGTCGGCGGGTCGCTGCCCCATCGCCTCGAACAACGCGGGCGGCAGGCAGCGACCGCGCCCGACGACCGCCCACACGGGCACCTCTGCGCAGTACCCGACCGAGGCGAGCGCACGCGATCCAGCGCTCGCGAGCAGATCAGTCTCGCTGGCCGCCAAGGCCTCGACGACGACCACATCGCTGGCCAGCACCGCCGCTGCGAGTCCTGCTGCCGGCACGATCTCGGCCTCGACCTCGGCGCGCTGCAATCGTCGGACGAACGCCGCGCCACCCATTCCGTCGTCGTCGGTGTCGATCGCCAACACCGTCGAATCGCCGCGGCGGAGCAGGGCCTCGCCGATCAGGTCGGGCCAGCCGACGACGCAGACGGTTGCATCGTCGGGTAACGCCTCGACGATGACATCGGGGGTCGGATCCGCTTCGAGATCGTCGGCCAACGCAGCCGCACATCGATAGGGGTCGGGCGCGGCCAGAACCGACGCACACAGCCACCACAGCGGTCCTGAGTACGGGTGTCGCTCGACGATACGCCGGCAGGCGACAACGAGTCCGGCGGGGTCGAAACCGAGCCCGCGCAACGCTCCGGCCGTTTCGCGGACCAGCATTCGCTGATCGCCACCCGACGCCCTGGCCACATAGCGGAGCCGCTCGATCGGATGCATCAATCGCGACGCTACTGCCACATTGGGGCGTGCGACGCTGGCGCGCTACCGTCTGCAGCCGTGGCGAGCAACCCGTCCCTCGATACCAAGTTGACCTCAGTGGGCGGCGAGACACGGCCTCTCGAGGAATGGCTGACCACGTTCCACCTGGCCAGCGTGGTGCTCGACCCGTACACCAACGAGAGTTCGTGGGTGTTGAAGACTGCGGCCCGCATCCTCGAAAGCCTTCGTGGAACCGACGCACGGGTCAACTTCGTCGTCACCGCCGATGCCGACGGAGCCAAGGCGTTTCTCGGACCACTGAGCGACGATTTCCTCGTCTATTGCGACCCTGATCGCGCATTCGTCCGCTCCCTCGGCCTTGCCCAGTTGCCCGCTTTTGTGTTCATCCGCCTCGACGGCACGCTGCAAGCCTGCGCCGAGGGATGGAATGCAGTCGAGTGGCGAGCGGTCGCCGAGCAGATCGCCACCGCGACGGCGTGGATCAGTCCGACCATCCCAGTTGCCGGTGACCCTGGGCCGTTCCACGGCACACCAGCACTCGGCTGACACGTGGCGCTGCCCGCCGCGGCGAGCGATCTACCCGTCGTTGATGTGTTGCCCGAACT
>JAYTZE010000587.1:0-1335 GCA_043742385.1 Ilumatobacteraceae bacterium | reverse complement strand
GATCGACCATCAGGTCGAGGTGACGAAAACCCCACCGCCCGAGCACGTATTGCAGAGGCTCACCGATTGCGAGCCGCGCAAGCATTGCGTCGAGGTGGGCGACGCCACGCTCGGTCGCCGGCTGGTTGAGCTTGGCGACAAATTCTGCGCCGTCGACGCCCGAAGCGACCTCGCACATCCAGCGCGCCTGTGGTCGGCCGATGCGTTGGGCTGTCTCATTCCACAGCTCACGCCAGCTGACGGTGCCGTCACTCATCGCCGGAGAGTTGTCGGGCCCGTTCGTCGGAGGTAAGGGCATCGACGACGTCGTCGAGGTCACCGGCAAGTACTTCCTGCAGTCGATAGATCGTGAACCCGATGCGGTGGTCAGTGACTCGATTCTCTTTGTAGTTGTACGTGCGGATCTTCTCACCCCGACCGCCACCGCCGACCTGCGAGCGACGCTCGACCGACATCGCCGCTTCCTGTTCGTCCTGAGCGAGCTTCAGCAATCGGGCACGAAGCACCTGCATCGCCCTGGCCCTGTTCTGCAACTGACTACGTTCGTCCTGCATCGCCACGACCACACCCGTCGGCACGTGAGTGATGCGCACTGCCGAGTCGGTGGTGTTGACACCCTGGCCGCCCGGTCCACTCGATCGGTACACATCGATCTGGAGATCACGCTCGTCGATGTCGACCTCGACCTCTTCGGCCTCTGGCAGCACCAGCACCGTGGCCGACGAGGTGTGAATACGACCCTGGCTCTCAGTGGCCGGCACACGTTGCACTCGGTGCGTGCCACCTTCGAACTTCAACCGGCTCCACGCCGTGTCACCGTTGATCAAGATCGTGGCGAGGTTGATGCCGCCAAGGTCGCTGGGATCGTGCGACAGCACCTCGACCGTCCAACCTTTCAGGGCGGCAAACCCGCGATACATCTCGTAGAGATCGCCGGCAAACAGATTGCCCTCCTCGCCACCTTCAGCGCCGCGGATCTCCATGATCACCGCCTTGCCATCGTTGGGGTCCGTAGGAAGCATCAGCAACCGCAACTGTTCTTCCAGATCGGCGAGATCCGCCTCCGCCTCGGCAAGCTCGACTCGCAGCATCTGGCGGTCGGTCTCGGATGCGTCGACCAGCAGTTCGCGAGCCGCCAGCGCGTCAGCAGAACGCTCGCGATGCGAACGCACGCACTCGACGACGGGCGTGAGGTCCTTGTACCGCTTCGAGACTCGGCGCAACTCAGCATGATCACCTTGCACGTCGGGATCGCTGAGGCTCACCTCCAGCGAGATGAACTCATCTTCCAGGGACGCCAGTCGTTCGAACACCGACCGAGCAGGTTACGGCCTC
>JAYTZE010000586.1:0-1335 GCA_043742385.1 Ilumatobacteraceae bacterium | reverse complement strand
CAAGTGTCGCACAATCTTCGTGCGATTACTTTGAGGCACAGCGTTTCGTCGGCGCCCTCAAAGATGCTCAGTACGCGCGCGTCGACGAACAACCGGCTCACGGGGTACTCCTCGGCGTAGCCGTAGCCACCGTGGATCTGCATTGCCTCGCGGGTCACCCACTCTGCCGCTTTGCACACATATGCCTTGACCATGCTCGCTTCGATCGAGCCTTCGCCTTTCGCCATCAACGTTGCAACGTGGTAGCTGAACTGCCGAGCGGCCTGAATCAGCACGGCCATGCGGCCGAGTTTCACCCGGGTGAGTTGATAGTCGGCAATCGCCGCACCGAACACTGTGCGATTGGTTGCGTATTCGCAGGCGGCCTCGTAGGCCGCTTGCATCACACCGATCGCGCGTGCAGCGGTTTGCAGCCGGCCATTCTCGAAGCCCTCCATCTGGAAATAGAAACCCTTGCCGAGGCCGGCTTCCTCGCCGATCAGGTTTGCTGCCGGAACCCACCAATTGTCGAGCGCGATCTCGTAGCTGTGCATGCCGCGGTACCCGATGGTGTCGATCGGGCGACCCTCCATCTTGCCGACCGAGCCGTCGGCGTTGGCGGGTTGAGTGAACTCGAATCCATGGCTGTCGCCGCGCGGCTTGGGCACGATGAACACGCTCAAACCCCGATGGGTCTTACCGCGGTCGGGGTCGGTGCGAGCCAGCAGCATCAACACGTCGGCGCGGGCGCCGAACGTGCACCATGTCTTGACGCCGTTGATCGCGTAGCCGGGAGCACCGTCGGGTCCCGCAGCGGGCTTGGCGGTGACTTTGACTCCGGCCACGTCGCTACCGAAATCGGGTTCGGTCACCGCGACGGCGGCCATCACTTCTGCTGTCGCCAGTTTCGGGAGCCAGTAGTGCTTTTGCGCTTCGGTGCCACCCTTGACGAGCGCCCTGGTGAGGATCTCGGGACGGGTGATCAGTGAGCCACCGATGCCCAACGAGCCACGGCTGAGCTCCTCGGTGGCTACGACCATCGCGATGTACTCGCCGTCGCCGCCCTCGCTGTAGCCGCCGTATTCGGCGGGCACGCTCAGACCGAAGGCGCCCATCTCGGCCAGACCGGCGATCAGATCCTCGGGCACGTCGCTGTTGTGACGGTGCACGTGCTCGGCCCGGGGCGTGATCTCGTTGTCGGCGAACGATCGGAACGTGTCCTGCACCATCTCGAATTCGCTGTCGAGATGCCGCGGCCCCGGCCGCTCTGCGAGCGAAGCGATGAACTGTGGGTCGCGGAACTTGTCGAGGAACGAGTGAGTAGCGCGCAGCGGCGCCTGCTCCAAACCCCACATG
>JAYTZE010000585.1:0-5801 GCA_043742385.1 Ilumatobacteraceae bacterium | reverse complement strand
GACCGCGGCGAAATTGCTGTGCTGACTTCTGTGTCAGCTCCTTGAACGCCCTGTCGTTCTATGGGCTGACCGTGAATGCGCGCATCGTTGAACTGGGCACGCCCGGAACGCTATGTACCCTTCCGGGGCTGCCCAGATTCGTGGGCTGCGGCTGGAGACACGTCGTCGACGCGTCGTAATGCCCCGTACGGAGCGGGTTGGCAACCGCGACCGGCCGTGCCATCGTGTCGCCGGCCAATCGGAGACCACAACATCGTGTGCGCAGTTTGGCCTCATCCATTAGCACCTTGCTGCCGACCTAGGCTCTGACGAGTTCGACGAAGGTCGTTCCGCCGGCCAGCGGGATTGGGGCGCCGGCAGCATCGACGAAGCTGAATTGGTCGGTCGGCGTGGCATGCGACCATGTCCCGACTACGGCGACACCGTTGCGGTGGACGACGACCTGACCCTGGCCGACCGTCTGAGCTTCCGGGCTGCGGACATCGGCGGGGCTTGGGATGTACACGACCGACATGATCACCACGTTCGTCGCCGAGATCTGTGTCCCGTCTGTCGCAACGTGGGGTCCGCCGCCTTGATGGCGCAGGTACTGGCCGGATGGCGGATCCCAAACCCAGACGATGTCGACCCCGTCCATCCGCACCTCGAAAGATCCGTCGCCCTCGCCCTGGGGCAGGTAGGCATCGTCGAACGACCACGGTGGTCGTGCGGGGCCGGCCGATGGCGCCGCCTCGAGCGCGCAGGCCGGATCGACAACCAGGTTGTGCGGTGCCTTCCGGCCGGAGGCTCGCCGGTAGCAGCGGCCGACAGTCAGCGCGCTGACATTGACCAGGATCCCTGAGGTCGCCGCGGATCGGACGACCGCGGTGACGTTCTTGTTGCCACCTGACCAGGCGAGCACGGGACGATTGAACGCGGCGAGGACATTCATGTCACTGGTGCGCGCGGATCGGATCGGCCCGATGGTGTCGGGGAGTCGCGAATGGAAGATGGCGATGAACCTGGTCAGGAACTCGACATTCTCCTCGAAGATCACGTCAGCCGATGACAGCGACCACTGTGGTCGGGCCTTCGGATGGTTGTCGACCTTCACCGCGAGGGCGGCAATGCTGCCCAGTTCCGGCTGGGAGGCAAGGTTGGTCAGTGCAGCGACGCCGGTGACACCCGGCAGCGGCTCGTAGGGCGGCCACGTGGGTGGTGGCTCGGTGGGCTCGGTGGTCTCGGTGGGCTCGGTGGTCTCGACGGGCAGTGGCGCTTCGGTCGATGTTGGCGGCAGTGCAGTCGTCGTTGTCGTTGCACGAGTCGTCGGCGGCGCAGTGGTCCGCTCCGTGGTCGGTGGAGTCGTGGTTGTCGGCACCGCGGTCGAGTCCGCGGCGACCGTCGTTCCGGTCACGGTTGGGCGCGTCGTCGATGCCGCGGTTTGCTCGGACACGCCCGAGCAGGCCGACAGCAATGTGAGCACCACAACTGCGGCGAACGGACGACGTGGCACGAACTCAGGCTACGTCGACCATCTGCACGAGCACTTCACCGATCCGGTCGTCGTCACGGCTGGTCTCTCGAGTACGGCCACGTTGACCCAAATCATTGCCCCGAACATTGCACGGTGGGTGCACCCCCGCAATTCGATAACGACCGCCTACGCTCTTGGGTCGTGCGCGCCTCGTCGACCCTGAAGCTGGCTGTTGTCTCCATCGTCTTTCTCGGCGCCTGTGGCGACTCGAGTTCAACCGAGTCGACCGTGGCGCTGAAGCCGAAGATCACCATCAGCTCCACGACCGACCCGGTCAGCCAGATGATGGCCGAGATCTACGGCCAGGCGCTGGAGAAGGCCGAGTTTCGCGTCGCTCGCAGGAAGGCCTTCGAGACGTCGGAAGACCTCTTCGCCGATATGGCTGCCGGCGAGGTGCAGTTGACGGGCATGACTACCCAGGACTTGCTGGCCCTGGTGTCGGCGGAATCGACGACGCCCGAGGAAGTACCCAACACCACGACGTTGCAGGCCGAGGCGATCGCCAAGGCCCTGCCCGCCAATCTGCTGATTGGTTCGCCAACGACGGCCGAGGACATAGATGTCGTGTTCTGCGCGACGACGTTCACCGACGCCAACACCATTGCCACGCTGACCGATCTCGGTGCAAAGCCCGGCACTGCGACGCTTGCTGCTCCAGAGGGCTTCGAGACGGCGACGCCACTTGGCGGGGCCGCATTGACGGACAGCTATCAGGTCGAGTTCAAGTCGATCGTGCCAACGACGGCCGACAAGGTGGTCGAGGCGGTCAACGCAGCCACCGCCGACTGTGGCGTCGGCCGCTCGGCGGATCCTGCCCTGTCAGCGGCCACCTTGACCGTGCTACAAGACGACAAGGCACTCGTGCCCAACGATGTGATCCTGCCCTTGATGTCTACCGAGACAGGCTCGGCCGACGTGCTGTCGGTGCTCGACGGCGCGAGCGCTCGCTTGACCACCGCAGCGCTGCGGTCGTTGATGTCGCGTCTCGACGTCGACGGTGCCTCGCCCGAAATCGTCGCCCTCGAGTTCACCGGAAACGCCGGCACGTGATCACCGTCTCCGACCTGTCGAAGCGCTTCGGTCGCACGACAGCCGTCGACCATCTGAGTTTCGAGGTCAGGCCAGGCACCGTCACGGGTTTTCTCGGACCGAATGGATCCGGGAAGAGCACGACCATGCGATGCATGCTTGGGCTCGATCGCCCCGACACAGGTGGTGCCTCGTTCGACGGGCGGGCGTACCGTCAACTTTCGTCGCCGCTGCACGAAGTCGGTGCGCTACTCGACGCCGGCTACGTCCATCCCGGTCGCAGTGGTCGCAATCACCTTCGTTGGCTCGCCGCGTCGAACGGACTGCCACGATCGCGAGTTGACGAAGTGCTCGACCTCGTGGGTTTGCGCTCTGTAGGCGGACGCCGGGTGAAGACCTATTCGCTCGGCATGCGCCAACGATTGGGCCTGGCGGGTGTGTTGCTCGGTGACCCGCACACCGTCGTGCTCGACGAGCCGGCCAACGGTCTCGATCCGGAGGGGATCCGTTGGATCCGCGATGTGTTGGTGCACCTCGCCTCGCAGGGCCGCACCGTCCTGGTCAGCAGCCATCTGCTCTCGGAGATGGCCCAGATGGCCAACGATCTGGTCGTGATCGGCCAAGGCCGGTTGATCGAACAATGTTCGGTTCCCGAGTTCGTCGAACGTCACGCCGATCGATGGGTGCGCGTCAAGAGTCCAGGCGTCGAAGCCCTCGTCAATGCAGCGTCGGCGCAAGGCGCCCAGGCCAGCATGGTCGACGCGACCACCGCCGAGTTGCGTGGTATCACCACGGTCGAGGTTGGCGAACTGGCTGCGCACAGCGGAATCGTGCTGCACGAGCTGTCACCGCAGACCGGTTCGCTGGAGGATGCTTTCCTGCAAGCCACGGCAGGCGCCCAAGAATTCGCGGGCCAGTCGGTGGCGGAGGCGACATGATCAGAACGATCCGCAGCGAATGGATCAAGCTGCGCACGGTGCGGATGAACCTCGTGCTGTTCATCATCGCTGTCGCGTTTCCGGTGATCGTGACGATCCTTGTCGCCTCGCTCGGCGACATCACCGATCTGACAGTCTCCGATGTCGCCGGGCTCGTCACGGGCACGTCGGTGGTCACCGCGTTGCTGCTCGGTGTGGTCGGTGCGGTTTCGATCAGCGCCGAGTTCGCCCACGGGACCATTCGTCCGACATTCGCGGCAACGCCGCAGCGAATGCGCGTGCTGGCTTCCAAAGCCATCGTCACAGCGCTGTTCGCAGCCGTTGCAGAGGCGCTTGTTGTCGTGTTCTGCTTCGTCGTGTCGTCGGCCATCGCGTCATCCCGCGGAGCCTCGGTGTCGCTGAACGGCGAACCCGAGGCGCGAGCTGCGTTGATCGGCATCGTCATCTTCGCGGTGATCGTCAGTC
Organism: Ilumatobacteraceae bacterium; assembly: GCA_043742385.1. Lineage (GTDB taxonomy): Bacteria > Actinomycetota > Acidimicrobiia > Acidimicrobiales > Ilumatobacteraceae > JAENVT01. The sequence continues at coordinate 1,856 of JAYTZE010000585.1, read as the reverse complement.
TGCTCGGCCTCGGCCTCGGCATGGTGATTCGCAACACCCCGACTGCGGTCGCCGTGCTGATCCTGTGGCCCTTGGTTGTCGAGAACATCATCTTCCTGATTCTCTCGGCAGCAGGTGTCGACAATCCGGCGAAGTTCCTGCCGTACATCTCGGGATTCGGCCTTGGCAATCCAGATCCGGCAACGTCGGAGAACCTTGGGCGCGTCGCCGGTGGGATTTACTTCGCAGCATTCACTGCCGTCGTGGCCTCGGCAGGCGCCATGATCACAGCGCGCCGCGACGCCTGACGGGTCGTTTCTAGCGGGCGCGGATATCGAGACTGTCGCGCTTCAGAATGGTGTACTTGCGCTCGTGCTGATCGATCCAACCGAGGCGGATGAAGCTGGCGATCGCCTTGTTGACGCGCTCACGCGATGCACCGACCATGCCCGCCAACTCTTCTTGGGTGACGGGGAGGATGAAGTCGTCGACGCCTTCGGATAGTTCGAGCAGGCGCTTGGCCGTGCGGCCGGTGACGTCGAGAAAGACGCTGTCGGCGAGGGCCTCGTCGGCAACGCGTAAGCGCTGCGCAAGCAGGCGGGTGACACCCCACAACAGTCGAGGATCACCGCGAAACGCATCCATAACCGGTTCGAACGGAATGGTCAGCACCGCAGACGGTTCGAGTGCTCTGGCCATCGCCGATCGCGGACCGCCGTCGAGCATTGCCATCTCGCCGAGCAGGTCGCCGGGCTCCATCAAGGCAACGACCGTCTCGCGGCGATCGATCGGGTTGGCGATGGCGATGGCGAGCCGACCGCGTAACACGAGGTGCAAGGAGTCGGCAATGTCGCCTTCGTGGAACAACACGTCGCCGCGGATCAGGTGCTGCTCGCGTCCGGCGGCGGCAATCGGCGTCAGCACCTCGGGCGGCGCTTCGGCGAAGAATTCGGTCTGAGCAAGGAGGTCTTCGTGAGCCATGTGCGTCGAACGGTACTACCCTCGCCGGTCGTGGCGCTCCCCGCAGCAGAGAATGTGTGGACCATCGTGGTCGCCGGTGGCACCGGGTCACGCCTCGGTCGTGCCAAACAGTACGAGCACGTCGGCTCGCGGCGGGTCATCGATCATGCGATCGACGCCGCTCGTGCCGCAAGTGATGGCGTCGTCGTGGTGGTTCCTGCAGCTGACGTACCGGCCGAGGGAGGCGTTGCCGGTGGGGCGACGCGCAGCGAGTCGGTACGAGCCGGCCTCGCCGCGGTCCCATCCGGTGCGACGATCGTCTGCGTTCACGATGCGGCTCGACCATTCGCATCGTCGCAGTTGTTCGCAGCAGTCATCCGCGCCGTCAGCGAAGGGGCTGATGCCGCCGTGCCGGCTATTCCGGTCACCGACACGATCAAGCGGATCGATGCCGACAACGTCGTTGTCGACACGCCGCCGCGTGCCGCGCTGGTAGCTGTGCAAACACCACAGGCGTTTCGGGCGTCGATCCTGCGCGCCGCGCACGTCGGTGGCACGGAAGCCACCGACGACGCCGGCCTCGTCGAGAAGTGCGGAGGGCGAGTCGTCGTCGTCGCCGGTGAACAGACCAATCGCAAGATCACCCACGGCGAGGATCTCGCGTGGGCACGCGAGCTTGCCGAGAAAGAGGGGCGATGAGCGACGTTCGAGTCGGCCAGGGCTTCGACATCCATCGCTTCAGTGACGATCCCTCCCGGCCGCTGGTGCTCGGTGGTGTCGTTTTCGACGGATCGCCCGGCCTGCACGGCCACAGTGATGCCGACGTCGTGGCGCACGCCGTCGCCGATGCGCTGTTAGGTGCCGCCGGGCTCGGCGATATCGGCGAGCATTTCCCCGACACCGACCCGCGGTGGAAG
>JAYTZE010000584.1:0-2939 GCA_043742385.1 Ilumatobacteraceae bacterium | reverse complement strand
GGACGCCAGGGCGGTTCTGCACGAGCACCGACAGGATGTGGTGATTCATGTCGGTGGTCACTTGAGTGCACTCTTTCTGGCCATCTGCGAATCGGGCAGGATCAGGTCGTCGTTGCCCATCCCGGCCGGCACCATCGGGAAGACCTTCTCGCGGGCGTCGACCCTGAAGTCGACCACGACCGGCCGATCGTCGATGGAGTTGGCCTTGTCGATGGCCGGCTGCACTTCTTCTGGCGAGTCGACGCGAATGCCGACACAACCCATCGCTTCTGCCCACTTGACGAAGTCGGGCAGCTCTGGCGACAGGTAGACCTCGCTGTAGCGCTCCTCGTAGAACATCTCCTGCCACTGACGCACCATGCCGAGGTAACTGTTGTTCAAGATGCCAACCTTGATCGGAATGCGCTCGACGCTGGCCGTGACCAACTCTTGCGCAGTCATCTGGAAGCAACCGTCGCCGTCGATGGCCCATACGGTTCGATCGGGGCGACCGACCTTGGCGCCGATTGCCGCAGGCACGCTGAATCCCATCGTGCCGAGCCCTCCGGAATTGACCCATGTGTACGGCTCGTTGAATCGCCAATACTGCGACGACCACATCTGGTGTTGGCCGACGCCGCTGACCAAGATGGTGCCCTCCGGCGCGTTGTCGCGCAACTGCTCGAGGCAGAACTGCGGCTTCAGTGCCTCGCCCGGCTCACTGGCCTCATACGCCAGCGGGAACTGCTCGCGCCAGCCGCTGATGCGACTCTTCCACGCGCCGATGTCGGTCTGCTCCACACCGCTCTGCAGCAGATCGCGGATCGCCTTGATGAGTTCCTCGATCACCAACCGGCAGTCACCCACGATCGGCACATCGGGTCGGCGAACCTTGCCCTGCTCGGCCGGGTCGATGTCGACGTGAATCACCTTGGCGTCGGGTGCGAAGGTCGACACCTTGCCGGTGATGCGATCGTCGAAGCGGGCGCCGAGTGTGATCAGCAGATCGCTGCGCTGCAAGGCCGTGATCGCCGTCGCATTGCCGTGCATGCCGGGCATGCCGAGGCACAGCGAATGGTCGTCGGGGAACGCGCCACGAGCCATCAGCGTGGTGACGACGTGGATATCGGTCATCTCGGCCAACTCGCGCAGCGCTTCAGCGGCGCGGGCCTTCAAGATGCCACCGCCGACATAGAGAATCGGCCGCTCGGCAGCCAGGATCAACTTGGCCGCCTCCTTGATCATGCGCGGGTGACCCTTCACATTGGGCCGGTAGCCGGGCAGGCTGTCGATCACCTCGGCATCGGTCGGCCAATACCACTCCATCGAGTTCTGCAGCACATCCTTGGGAATGTCGATCAACGTTGGGCCGGGCCGGCCAGTCGTAGCGACGCGGAACGCCTGGCGCACGGCCATGGGCAGGTTCTGGGCCGACATCACCAGTTCGTTGTGCTTGGTGACGCTGCGGGTGATGCCGACGGTGTCGCATTCCTGGAAGGCGTCGGTGCCAATCGCCGTCGTGGGCACCTGCCCGGTGATGCACACCATCGGAATTGAATCCATGTAGGCATCGCACAGTGGGGTGACCATGTTGGTGGCCGCTGGCCCGCTGGTGACCATGGCAACTCCGGGACGACCGGTGACGTGGGCATATCCCTCGGCCATGTGCCCCGCACCCTGCTCGTGACGCACCAGGATGTGGCGGATCGAGCTGTCGAGTAGCGGATCGTAGGCAGGCAGGATGCAACCTCCGGGCAGGCCGAACATCACTTCCACGCCCTCCATCTCGAGGGCTTTGATCAGGGCCTGGGCCCCTGTGATCTTCATGTTGTCGTCTCCCTCTTCTAGATTTCTGAGTTCTGGTCCCGAAAAACCAAACGGCCTCCCGGATGGGAGGCCAAGATGCACGCATATGTGGGCGTGCATCTACATGAGTACTACGACAATCGAGATGATTTCGGCACGCATTGATCGTAGTGTGCCATGCTCGTCGGCCAACGCGCAACCTCCAGGCCTGACAATCGCATGGTGACCGCCAGACCAAAGGTCACGGATGCTCAACGCCGGTCGCGACTGGCGGCCAGACATCGCCTGATATCGAGTGCACGGACCGACGATGTCGCTGCCATCGCCGACTCGGTGGTCGCGTTGCACTCGACGGATCCAACGACCGTGTACCTGTCGGCGATGGCGCGCATGCAACAGCCCTCGGTCACGGCAGTTTCTACGGCGCTCTACATCGATCGCACGGTGGTGCGCCACCACGCGATGCGTCGCACGTTGTGGGTGTTCACACCGCAGACAGCTCGGTGGGCACACGCCTCGTGTACGACTGCGATCGCGGCGATCGAGTGGAAGCGGCTGGCCAAGATGGTCGAGGACAGCGACATCGCCACGGACGGCGCGGCGTGGGCCGCGACCGCACGAGCCGACACGCTGGCGGCACTGACATCGATGGGAGCTGCCACGGCGAGGCAGTTGGGCAAGGCCGTCCCTGCACTAACGGAAAAGCTGCACCTGGCGGTCGGCAAGTCGTATACGGCGTCTCAGGGTGCGCATACGAGGTTGCTCTTGAACCTCGGGTTCGATGGCGCGATCGTGCGCGGCCAGCCCGGCGGCACGTGGACCAATTCCGAATACACCTGGTCGATTGCGGGTCAATGGCTGCCGGGCGGGATCGCCGGCGCCGAAATCGAAGCAGCCGCCGCTGAACTGGCTCGCAGCTACCTCGCTCGATTCGGACCGGCGACCACGGCCGATCTCCAATGGTGGGCGGGTTGGACGACCGGCCTGACGCGCCGGACGCTGGCGGCGATCGGAGCGGTCGAGGTCGATCTCGACGCCGAGTCCGGAGCCGGAGCTGGATGGGTGCTGCCCGACGATTCGGACGAGGACGACGACCAGCCATGGATCGCATTCCTGCCCGGGCTCGATCCGACCACGATGGGCTGGAAGCAGCG
>JAYTZE010000583.1:0-2939 GCA_043742385.1 Ilumatobacteraceae bacterium | reverse complement strand
TTTGGCGCCACCCCGGGGTGGCGCCAAACACTCCACTCGGGCTATGACGTCACTTCGCCACCGGTTCCCCGGCATTGGGCCGGAGTGGGCCCGCTTCGACGGGCCGTCCGGCACGCAGATGGTCGACTCCGCCATCACGGCCATGAGCGAGTGGATGGCCAGCGGGAATACGGCCGCCAACGGTGGTCCGTTCGCTGCTGCCGAGCAGTGCCAGCGGTTGATGGATCGAACGCGTGCCGCCGTCGGACAGTTCCTGGGAGCCGACCCGAACGGCATCAGTTTCGGGCCCAACATGACCTCGTTGACGTTCGCCGTGTCGCGGGCGGTCAGCGAGACGCTCCGACCCGGTGATCGGATCGTCGGCACCAGGCTCGACCACGATGCCAACATCACACCATGGCGACTTGCCGCTGACGCCGCGGGGGCGCAGCAGGTGCTGGCACCGTTCGATCCAGCGACCGGGCAGTTGCCGCCGAAGAACGTGATCGACCTCATCGACGAGCGCACCAAGTGGGTCACGGTGCCTGGCGCGTCGAATCTGCTCGGCTCGACTCCCGACCTGGCGCCGATCGTCGAAGCGGCGCACGCAGTTGGGGCCTACGTGTACGTCGATGCCGTGCACCTTGCCCCACACCGTCAGATCGACATCGCCGCGCTCGGGTGCGATGCCCTGGTGACTTCTCCATACAAGTGGTACGGCCCGCACACCGGCGTGCTGTGGATGCGACCCGAGCTGCTCGAGAGCCTGCCCGTGTTCAAGGTCCGACCAGCGACCGACCACGGGCCGGCACGCATCGAGACCGGCATGCCCAACTTCGAAGGGATCGCCGGCATCGACGCTGCGGCACGTTTCCTCATCGAGGAGGATATGAATCAGTTGGCCGCGGCAGAGGCGGAGGTGTTCTCCCATCTGCTCGAAGGGTTGCTGTCGATCAACGGTGTGAAGGTGTGGGGATCGCAAACACTCGATGGCCGAGTGCCGACCGCCGCGTTCACAATCGAAGGGGTACATCCGGCTGAGGCGTCGAGGGCGCTGGCGGCGAAGCGCATCGCGGTCTGGGATGGCCACAACTACGCGGTCGAGGTCGTCGACCAATTGGGATTGGCGGACAGCGGTGGCGTGATCCGCGCCGGAGTGTCGCGCTATGTCGAGCAGCCAGATGTCGAGCGCCTGCTCGCGGCCGTCCGCGAACTCGCCCGGTAGCATTCCTGGCGACCGGGATGTGGCGCAGTTGGTAGCGCACCTGCTTTGGGAGCAGGGGGTCGGGAGTTCGAGTCTCCCCATCCCGACGTAGTTGACCAGGCGTGATCCGATTCTGGCGGTCCTTTCCGGAAGGGTATGTATCAGCCTTTGATATTGACGCCGCTGGGAGGGTGATACATGAGTTGGAAGACGATCGGTCAGCCGACACCGACAGTCCGAAATCAACGCGACAAGTGGGTGGTGCGCATCGACGGCAATCGATACGCGACCGGCAACCATCGACCGCAGCAGCTCGGTACATATGCCTCGCAGTGATTCCCGCGACATACGCTTCGACCTGTGCGCGCTCACCGACGGTAGCAAGTGGGCCTGCGAAATGTCGACTTCCACAATCACCACTTCCGGTCTCAGATCGACGAACGACGCTCAAAGGCACCGAGAGTGGAACGTCGGTTGACCTGCTCCGATCCGGCGCATCGCTCGCGGCCATGGAACGGTCGGTGTGGTGACGACGACGCGTGTCAACCCGTTCGTCAGGTTGGCTCAGCCGCCTGGCGGGCGGTAGGAAGGGGACTTGGTCAACGCTGCGTCGACATCCTCCGGCGTCATCAACGGTGTCAGGCTGATGGCCAGCGCACCGCTCGAGTTGATCATGAGCGAGAGGGCAGTCGCGCTGGCGACATCCGGGAGGTCGCAGATTCCGAAGACGTCGGTCTCCCCGAACGCGTAATACATGCACTCGATCTTGCCGCCCACGGACTCGAAGGCTGCCGAAGCGGCCTCGCGACGCTTAGAGCCGCCCTCCTTCATCAGGCCCTTAATCCCATCTCCCTTGTAGTTTCCCCTGAGCAAGTACTTAGCCATGACCAACCCTTCTTCATCGCCGCGTTGGCGACTGTTCGAGAAACGTACTACTCGCAGGAACGAATGCGAACCGGCCCACGAAACAGCCACAGATCCACCGTGCACGTGTAATCATCACGCACGCTCACGAGGCCCTGTTCGCCGAACCGATCGCTTCGCACTCGCACGCGGACGCCCATGCATGAGCGGTCGTCGCAGAAGAACGCGAAGGAGTCTCTCGCGCGGCCAGGTCAGCCGGTCCGCTTCTTCGTAGAGCCGAATCGGCGAAGGCCCGCGGCGGGGCGACCTCGTTGGGAAAATCCCGTGGCATCGACTCATCGACATCACGCTCGACCAGGCCAACCGCCGACCCTTCGTCGCCCCGTCGGGGTTGCTGGGGTTGATGGTTCCACGCTGCCGTACACGGGTAACGTCAAGGGTAGGCAAACTCGACTGAACATCGAGGACTGTCCCGTGCGGATCGCCATAGTGCTTGGCGGGATCTGGGGAACCCATGGGCAGTCTTGGCCGGACAAAGGCGACAAGATCCCGCGCTCACGCTCCAGGCACGGAAGCGCTCATCCACGGCCACACAGACGCCGGCTGATCCTCGCGAATCGGCGCGCGTAGCTTCCTTCGTCCTGAAAAAGTTCTGCTGAGGGTGCCCGCGTTTACGGTGCAGAAGTGAACGATGGCTCCAACCCGTACTGGTACTAGGGATTGGAGCCATCGATGTTGAGAAAGGTAGGCGATCAGCCGACGTTGTGGAAAGCACTGCTATTTGCGGTGGCGTTGGTGATGCCGGCAGAGCTGGAACGGGTTGATCAGCTCCTCGATGATGATCGGCTCTTCGACTCAATCGTTGCCAACTTGAACGTCATCGGTCTGGCCC
>JAYTZE010000582.1:0-5808 GCA_043742385.1 Ilumatobacteraceae bacterium | reverse complement strand
CCACCAACACGCCCACGGGTATGCCGCCGACGATCAGCACACGCAACAGCTCCACGATGCGTCGAAATCGCTGGTCGTGAACGTGTTGGGCTGCCTGTTCGAGGTTCATTGCTCCCTACGGACGAACGAGAACACAAAATGGGTGACATCGATGGGATATTCGTGTCACCCGAATCGACGACCAGTTCGTCAGTCCCTGTGTGACACCCGACGACTTCGTGGCAAGCTTCACGTATGGCTGGCAAACGATGTGACGGCGAGCATGCCTCCCATCAGTGAGACGCTGTGAATCTCGTAATTGTTCGGCCGTGTACGCCGCGAATTGCTCCGTCGCTGTGGTCCGTCGTCGTCGCCAAATTGCAGGGCGAGGCGATCAGCACCGAGACCGAGGAACTGGTGGTGCGGTTGTTCCAGAGCGAGGGTCGCTCGCTCGTTCGGCTGGCGCGCTTGTTCGTCGACGACCGTGATGCCGCCGAGGATCTCGTCCAAGAAGCGTTCCTTCGTCTGGCTCGGCACGCCGGCAAGATCGATGAGGTCGACCGGGCGCCGGCCTACCTGCGGTCGATTGTGCTGAACCTCGCTCGTGATCACAATCGACGCGGGCTGGTGTCGCTGCGCCATCACGCCACCCGCGGCCGCGAAATCGATGTGGTCGACGGAGTCGGCGACGAACTCGTGCGCTCCGAGGAGCATCGTCGTGTGATCGACGCAGTGCGCGGGCTTCCCGCCCGACAGCGTGATTGCATCACCCTGCGGTACTTCGAGGAGTTCGCGATCGACCGGATCGCGTCGACGCTTGGGTTGTCGGCCAACTCGGTGAAGACACATCTTCGACGAGCAATGGCCGCACTCGATCGAAAGCTCGGTGAGACGTGACCGACCTCGCGATCGAACGACGGTTGATCGAGGCTTTCGCCGACGCGCGGACGTCGATCGACGCGAACGCGGATCTCTTCGCCCGCGTCACTCGTTCACTCGAGGAATCGGCTGCGCGGCGCCGATGGCGGTGGGCAGCGTCCGGATGGCTCGTCATGTTCATTCTCGCCAATGGCGCTCTTGCGCTCGCTCTTTCGGATTTCGACAATGGGAGGTTCAACATGGAGTGGTGGGTCATCGAACTAATCACCAACATCGTGCTCGTCGCGCTCGCGGTCGGTCTCGGACCGTTCATCAAGCGGTTCGGCCGCTCGTATGCCGCCGACGTTTTTCGCGCCAATCCACGCACGGGCAAGAGCTACCTCGTGTTGACGGATGTCGCGTACTACCTGATCTTCACTTCGTTCGTGCTCTTCACCGTCACGTTCGTCGAGCCCAGTGATTGGAGCAGGTCGACCGGCGCTCAGCTGAAGTCCGAGGTTGCCCGAGTCGGCGGAATCCTGCTGATCATGGGCATCCTCCATGCGGCCAATGTGGTGGCCCTACCGATCATCGGCCGCCTGCTGTCGAGCAACAAGCGCCTTGACGACGGCAGGCTCGACCGGTCATCGACCGCCCCGCCGCCGGTCGGCGCAGGCACGTGGATCCTGCGCATCGAACCGTCGCCCGGTCAAGAAGTTGGTACGGACACCGGCACTCCCGACGCCGGAACGCCCACGACGTCGTGAGTAGGGTCGGCCATCGTGAGGAATTTTGCTGGCAAGACTGCGTTCGTGACCGGGGGCGCGAGCGGCATTGGTCTCGGGATCAGTGAGGCGTTGCTGTCGGAAGGGATGAATGTGGTGATCGGCGACGTCAACGAGTCGTATCTCGACGACGCTCGCGCCCAGTTGGACAGCGCCAGCGTCGCGTTTGTGCTCGTCGATGTGACCGATCGTGCATCGGTCACGAGGGCTGCGGAGGCAGCGGTCGCCGCTTTCGGGCGCGTGCACGTGCTGTGCAACAACGCCGGGATCGCCGGTGGCGGCGCGGTCGCCGACGCGGCCTTCGCCGATTGGGATCGGGCGATGGCGGTCAATCTCGGTGGCGCGGTCAACGTGGTCAAGATCTTTGTGCCGCTCATCCGCGAGCATGGAACAGGTGGACACATCGTCAACACATCGTCGATTGCCGGCATCACGGCGCTTCCGTATGAAGGCGGTGCGTACACGACCGCCAAGTTCGCAGTACGCGGCCTCAGTGAGTCGCTGCGATTGAGTCTCGCGCCGGAAGGCATCGGAGTTTCGGTGCTCTGCCCGGGACTGACGCGCACCCGCATTCTGGACGCGCCGGTTCGCGAGGACCCCGACGCCAAGCCGATGGCCAGCGAGGGCGATCCCGATGCGCTCTTCAACTCGATGGACGGGGCCATGGACCCGATCGACGTCGGTCGTGCCGTAGTGCGTGGCATTCGAGAGAACCTTCCGTACATCTTGACGCACAGCGAGTTTCGAGACGAGATCAGATCCTTGTTCGACGAGATCGTTGAGGCGTTCCCAACCGATCAGGCCGTGCCGGCAGCGCGTCTCGCGTTCGAGCGAGGACGGCGCGAGATGTGCGACGGTCTACGTGATCTGCCCGTGATCGACTGATCGAGGGTGGAGTTGTAGTGCGGAGGCGAGATCGGCCGTCGCTCCGGGGCGCAGCGTGGCGTGCACCAGCTGCGCACCCGCAAATCGCTGTGCCTCCCGGTTGAGGGCGACGAGATCGACTTCGCTGGCCAGCGCAACCACTGTCGAAGTGTGTGGGCGCACAGCGTCCTTGAACCACTCGACCCACTCGTCGGGAATGCCCATGTCGACGACCTTGGCCGTGATGGCGCCGGCGCCGGCGCCGATTCCGATTCCGGCGATCCAGCCGAGGGGACCGGCAATGAGCAACCCGAGCAACCCGGTCCACAAGGCGCCTCTCACTGCGGTTGCTGTCGTCTGCAGGTCGGTGGTCTCGCGAACCCGCACACTTCCGTCGTCGCTCTTGTAGACAATGACGGCGTCGGACAAGGTGAGTTCACCGCGGGCTGCCATGCCGCGTAGCGCGAGCAGGAACTCCTCGGCCCTGAAGGGGTCGTCGAACGCCACACCGAACAGCGCCTCTGGGTCACCCATATACGGCTCGGACGAAGCATCCACGGCGACAGATTCTAGCGGCGCGATTTCGGCGAGGTCAGGAGGGGGAAGGTTCGTCACGAAGTGACTGGTTCCCCACCCCGCCAACCCTCAAACCTCCGGCGGGTCAGGGGCCATGATCGTGGCGCACTTCCTGAAACATTTCTCCAATCCGATCGGCGCAGGGCTCCGAACATGGCGTCAATGAGACACCGGTACGCCCTCTTTGCTGTGCTGCTTCCCATGGTCGGAGCATGTTCGGCCGATCGTTCCAGTGAGGCGTCGTCGCCGGTGGTTGCGACAACGCAGACCTCGGTCGCAACAGCAGAAGCAACAACGACGGTCGCGGCGACGCAAGCACCTCCGACGGAACCACTTTCGACGATCGCCATCGCTGGGGCAGCTGAGAATGAGGGCGCGGTTGCGATCGCCGACTTCGCGTTCACGCCCGGCGAAGTCAGTGTGCCGGTTGGCGGATCCGTGGTGTGGACCAACAACGACGACCAGCCGCATACCGCGACATCGGCCGGCGCGTTCGATTCCGGATCGATCCAGCCGCAGACGTCGGTCACTGTCGCCTTTGTTACCGCCGGGACGTTCGCATACATCTGCTCGTTCCACCCGTTCATGACCGGCATGGTCGTTGTCGCCTGATCCTGTATCCCTCCAATCCATCACCTGACACAAGGAGCAACCCCCATATGCACATCACCACCCGCCATTTCCGATCCCTCGCCGCCGATGTCGACGAACTTCACCGACAGGGGATGAAGACATTTGCCGATGAGACAGCGGAGGTGCACCGCAGCCTGTACCGGTCGCGCCGATCGGCCGCAGGTCTCGATGATCAGACCATCGCTGGTTACGCGCAGAGCGTGGAGTTGGCAGCCGTCGCCGCGTATGCGGCAGCTGCCCCGGTGCTGAGTGCAGCGACCTTGCCGGTTGCCGAGCTGTTCATGAAGCACCACCAGCAACACGCCGATGCCTTCGGTGCCGTTGCCGGTTCGAAGGCGGTCACCGAGGCCAACAAGACGCTGATTGCTGCCGTTACCCCCGCACTGCAAGCCATCAAGGACGAGATGGGCGCACTCGAGTTCGCGTTCGTCCTCGAGGGCCAGGCGGCTTACACGTACGCTGCTGCACTGACGTTGCTCCAGGACCCGGCCTACGCAGCGGCCACCGCGACGATTCTTCCCATCGAGGCCCAGCACGCCGTCGTGCTTGGACTCGCACTCGGTAAGGACGTCACAGCGGTGTTCCCAACCGGAGCATTCGAATCCGCCTCGCTCGGCGATGGCACGGATCCACTCAAGGGTCTCGACCCAGCCGTATTCGCAGCCTGACCCCATCGCCTCACACGAAAGGACGACCCATGAACAACCATGACCTGAACAACGACGAGATTCGACGCCAGCTACGCGCCGTCGACCGGATGAACACAACCGTCGTGCCCCGCTGGCGCGAGGCGTTGACTCGACTGATTGGCGACGACCAGATCAACACCAACGACAAGGCGACGATCCTCGGTGTTCCGTCGCCGAATCGCCGCGACCTGTTCAAGCTCGGTGGCGCTTCGATCCTCGGTGTAGCCCTGTTGGCTGCATGCGGCAGCGACGACGCTGACGCGCCGTCTGCCACAACCCCGGCAGGAACGACCCCAGGGTCGACAGCTGCGACGTCGACAGTGCCATCGACGACCGCTCCAGCGATGCAACCCGTCGACACGACGAGCCCGGCCGAGATCGATCCGGCTGAGATGGATCTCATCCTTGCCCGCACTGCTGCATCGCTCGAGAAGCTGGCGGTCGACGCCTATGGCGCAGCCGGTGGGTTGATCACGACTCCGGCGATTCTCGCTGCGGCGACGATGTTCGCTGGGCACCATCAGATGCACCTCGACGCGCTCAATGCCGTGCTCACCGGTGCCGGAGCAACAGCAATCACGCAGATGAACCAGGCCGTCTACGACGCCTTGGTCAAGCCGGCAATCGATGCCGCCAAGACCGAGGCGGATGCAGTCATGCTGGCATTGGCGTTGGAGGAGGCTGCCGCGCAGACATACGTGTTTGCCGGGGGAGCCCTCTCGACCACCGGGCTGCGATCCACGATCATGACCATCGGCGGCGTCGAAGCCCGTCATGCGGCTGTGCTGCGCATGGCGGCGCTGGCCCAGTCGCCGCTCGACGTGTTCCCGAGCCAGCGCGGCTTCTTCCCCGGCGACAACCCGCTGGCCGGCATCGATGGTGCCTTGATCACCGCCTGATCGCGCTCCCTATCAACAGCGATGCGTTTGACGACTGCCCCATTCGGGGCCGCAGTCGTCAAACGCATCAGCTGTTCGACTCTTGTCCGAGCCGTGTGGCAACACGCTCGCAGATGTCAGTAGAAATGGACTATTGGCCTGAGCCGTCCCCGCTGGGCAGCACCACACTCGGAGATGCCGGCCATTGGCCGTGCGAAGGAGCGTGACATGGCTTTGCCCAGTCTGGCCGGCGAACGGCACAGCGGCGGTGCAGCGATCCTGATCGGCTGCATGGCTCTGATGTTTTCGGTCCTGTACTTCCTGTCCGACGCAATTGAGGCCGCGCAAGGCGGCTTTTCCGACACTCAGCTGTGGCTGACGCTGGTGTCCGAGGCAGCCATCCCGATCTTCGTCGTCGGGCTCGCAATGGTGCAACGATCGCGATCGTTCGGGTTTCTCGGTGACATCAGCGCTCTTGTCTACGCCTACAGCTATCTCTACTTCACCGGCACGGTCGTGTATGCGCTGGCCAACGGCATCGAGGAC
>JAYTZE010000581.1:0-2942 GCA_043742385.1 Ilumatobacteraceae bacterium | reverse complement strand
CACCGAGCGGCAGGTGAAGACCAACTGGTTGTATGCGTTCATCGGTGCATTTCCTCGTACCGACTGGCTCGGCGATTCGATCGCACGCGACAGCAAGGGCTTCATCCTGACTGGGCCCGATGTGACGGCACTCGAGGGTGGCGGCGGCTGGACGTTGCAGCGTCCGCCGTTCCTGCTCGAAACCAGCCGACCTGGAGTGTTCGCCGTCGGTGACGTACGACTTTCCTCGATGAAGCGGGTCGCATCGGCGGTCGGCGAGGGATCGAGCGCGGTCAGCCTCGTCCACCTGTATCTGGAGACCGTGTGATGCTGATCGACGACCTGCGATCGACATTTCTCACCGAAGGCCTCACCGATCAACAGCTCGGCGAGTTGCTGGCCGCAGGAAACGAAAACTTCTTCACACGCGGTGACGAACTCTTCCGCGAGGGCGAATCGGCCGACTTGTTGTGGATCCTTCTCGAAGGTCAGATTCAACTGGTGCGCGGCAGCGTCAACGAGACGATCGTGCTGGCCACCATGAGCACACCTGGTCAATGGGCCGGCGGGTTGCGGGCATGGGGCGATGCCAGCAGCAGTGCTGGCTATCGCGCCACGGGTCTGGCAGTGACGGACGGTCGCACGTTCAACGTGCCGTCCGACGCCCTGGGCCGCCTCGTCGGCGAGTGGTTCCCCTTCGGCAAGCACATGGTCGTGGGCGTGTACCAGACAGTGCGTGGCATCGAGGCGGCTGCACGCCAACGCGAGTCACTGGTCGCGCTAGGAACGCTCGCCGCTGGCTTGGCCCACGAGATCAACAACCCGGCGGCGGCGTCGCTGCGGGCAGTGGAGTCGCTGCGTCAAACCTGCGACCAGATGCTGTCGTCGCTCGTGAGCCTTGCCCGGAAGGTGATCAGCGCTGAGCAGTACGTCGCATTGGATCAACTGCGTCTGCAATTGGCGCAACGATCAGTAGCCGACGATGGCGCCATTGCGACGATGGATCGCGAGGACGCCATCGGCAACTGGCTAGAGGGCCGAGGCGTGAACGAGGCGTGGCAGATAGCCCCTCTGTTCGCCTCGGTCGGCGCTGATCGAGCCTGGTTCGAGGAGTGCGAATCCGTCGCTGGGCCCGACGCGCTCGATCCTGCCCTGCATTGGATCTCCTCGACGATCAGCGCGTCAGCGTTGCTCTCCGAACTGACCGACACGACAAGCCGCATCTCTCATCTCGTCGAGGCCGTGAAGTCGTATTCGCAGTTGGACCGATCCGCCTTGCAACGCATAGACATCCACGATGGGATCGAGAGCACCCTGGTCATGCTCGCTCCGAAGCTCGCAGGCATCGAGGTCGAGCGTGCCTTTGGTACCGATGTCCCGCTCGTCGACGCGTACGCGGCCGAGCTGAACCAGGTCTGGACCAACCTCATCGACAACGCCATCGACGCTATGGAGGGGCACGGAACCTTGCGGCTGGAGACGCGCATCGACGACGAGTGCATCGTCGTCAACATCACCGACAGCGGTCACGGAATGCCTTCCGACGTGCAGGCGCGGGCCTTCGAACCGTTCTTCACCACCAAGGATGTCGGCAAGGGCACGGGACTCGGCCTCGACATCTCCCGACGAATCATCGTCGAACGCCACGGCGGCGAGATCAGCTTCGACTCCATACCCGGGGAAACCACGGCCCACGTCCGTCTCCTCATAGCGCCTTGAGAGCGGCCGTTCAGCCGAGCCGCGGTCGCCGCGACGTTGCGCGAACTGTTCTCCCGCATAACGTTCAACATCCTGATCGGCAACACCGACGACCACGCCCGTAACCACGCTGCCTTCTGGGACGGTGACGAGCTCACTCTCACGCCCGCCTACGACGTCTGCCCGTATCCCCGGTTCGGCGGCGAGGCGAGCCAGATCATGGCATCGATCGCATCGGTACTCGCCGGAGCCAAGTCGTCGTGTGCGTCGCCGCCGCCGACATCTACCACCTCGACCCAAGCGAAGCCCATGCCATCATCGACGAGCAGATCGCTGCCATCCGCACCAACTGGGGGGGCCTACGAGTCGCCGATCAGGAGGCCGCGACGGACTGTCCGTAACGCTGTCGGGCAGCCTCGCCGGACGTGCCCACCATCGCCCCGATCGACGCCCACGAGTGACCTTCGTGGCGTGCCCGGACGACCGCGTCAGCGAGGTCACGCTCTGCCGCGGCGCGCCCGAGGAACGCGTCGCGCACACTCGCCAACGCCGAGGCGTCACGCACATCATCGCCAGGCTCGTGCCGCTCGAAGCGAGCGGCGAGTGCGTCGGCGTGGTCGAGGATCTCTTGGGCAGTTCGGGGCATAGGACTCACCTCAGGTACTTCGGTCGGGCAGGCATGGCGTGAATGATGATCGGGCCGTCGCTGCTGTCGATGATGCCGACTTCGAGCAGATTGCCTGCCTGGTCGGCGCCGACGAACATCGTCAAGCCTTCCTCGAGTTCGTCGACCAGGATCGGAGCATCCACCTACACAAGTGAGCTTGCAGTCCTCCAGATCGCAAGTTGCCTTGTGAAACTGCGTCCCTGTCAAGTACCCGTCTGCGGATCAACTGCTGACAAATCTTGGACAAATGGCTTTCGAGCCCGAGCAAACCGGCACCCGATAAAACTCGCTGAGCAGGGCGTTTACCGTCACAAATTGGTGTCGAAGGGGGACTTGAACTCCGGAGCTAGGGGTTGCGGCGAGTGGCGTCGAATCGCGTTTGGCCTGGTCAGTGGCATTTCCCAGTGCTGCTGTTCCCGTCTGGTGTTGCCCTATGTTGTCGGATATCGCACCGTTCGCGGACAAATTGCTGACAAGCGTCACCTCCCTGACGCAATGTCGGTCGTATGGAGAGGCCAAAGTGACTCACACCGGTTGGTGATCGCCACCTCCGTAGATGGGGGAAACGCTAGAAAAGTAACGATAAAGTGCTCTTAAC
>JAYTZE010000580.1:0-2944 GCA_043742385.1 Ilumatobacteraceae bacterium | reverse complement strand
GAGCAGTCATCGACTTCATCGACTTTCAATGGTTCCCGATCTTCAACATCGCCGACATGGCGATCGACATCGGTGGGGCGATGTTCGTGCTGTGGACCCTGTTCGGGCATCGGCGGGCGCGAGCCGCATGATCCACGAAGAGATTCCGCCCGCGCTGGCCGGTGAACGGCTGGATCGAATTGTCGCATTGGTGACCGATGCGAGTCGCTCCGACGCCGCTGCGCTCGTGGCCGTGGGCGGAGTGCACGTCGACGGTGTCGTGGCCACCGTGGGTAAACAACGGCTGCAACTCGGCCAACGGATCGATGTCGACGAGACCAAACTGCCGACCACCGCATTGCCCGTCGCCGACCCGAGTGTGAAATACACGGTCGTGTTCGAGGACGAGCACGTGATCGTCGTCGACAAGCCAGCGGGGCTGGTGGTTCATCCTGGCGCAGGAAATCCCAGCGGAACATTGGTCAATGGATTGTTGGCGGCGTATCCAGAGATCGTCGATATTGGCGAGCCACATCGTCCCGGCATTGTGCATCGCCTCGACATCGGCACCTCGGGACTGATGGTGGTCGCCCGTTCGGTTCGGGCGTATCACTCACTGGGCTACGCGCTCGCCCAGCGCGATGTCACACGCGTGTATCGAACGTTGGTATGGGGTCATCCGGCGAATCCCAATGGCGTCATCGACGCGCCCATCGGGCGCGATCATCGCGACCCGATGCGTATGGCAGTAGTGGTCGACGGCAAATCGGCACGGACTCGCTACGAGGTGCTGATCGAGTACCGCACACCAGCCGACGCCAGCGCCTTGGAATGCAGGCTGGAATCCGGACGGACACATCAGATCAGGGTGCACCTCGCAGCGATCGGCCACCCCGTCGTCGGCGACGGCACGTACGGCGGTATCCGTCACGGCATCGCCACCCCTCGCCCGTTCCTGCATGCCGCCGAGCTGGCCTTTGTTCACCCCGCCACCAACGAGCCGATGTCGTTCGCCTCGGCGCTTCCCGACGATCTGACAGCCGTCGAGGCCCAACTCACAACGTAGCGAGACCTTCTTCGAGGCGAGCCTCGGGCCACGGTGCGACGCCACGTGCCGCGTCGGCCACCGACTGCAACGTGAAGCCCTCCAGTAAGCGCTTCATCTGCTCGCCGGCCGATTTCCATATGGCCAGCAGCACGCACTGACCTTCATGGTCGCACGAGCCATCCTGATGCGGCTCGCCGAAATCGCCGAGACTGATTGGCCCATCGACCGCCGAGAGGATCTCTCCGATCCTGATCTCGGCAGGCGTTCGGGCCAGTACATAGCCTCCGCCCACGCCGCGCTTCGACTTCACCAGGCCGGCACCTTTCAGCGCGAGAAGGATCTGCTCCAGGTATGGCTGGGGGATGGCCGTGCGCTCGGCGATATCGCGCACGGAGGTGGGTCCGGTTCCGTCCATATGCAGCGCCAAGGAGAGCAGGGCCCGACAGGCGTAGTCACCTTTGCTGGAAACGCGCACACCATCATCGTACGGCCTTTGGCCCGGCACGGATGGAATCTCGGCTGGCGTACACCGACCGCGAGGTGCTGGACTGACTGTCCCCGTGAACGACCAACCGATATTCCCCGACTATTCCGGCGCCAACGTGCGTGCCATCGTGCCCACACTGCTGGCTCCGAATCGGGGCACCGGGCGAGACTGGATGCCGGGCCCGGTCCACGCGGCTGGACAGGTAGTGATCCTGGTGCTCGACGGCCTCGGCTGGGAGCAGTTCGTCGAGTACAAGCCCCACATGCCGACACTGGCGACCTTCGAAGGAGGGCCGATCACCACGGTCGCCCCGTCAACAACTGCGACAGCTCTCACCTCGATCACAACGGGGCTCACTCCCGGAGAGCACGGCCTGGTCGGCTATCGCATGGACGTCGGTGGCGAAGTGTTGAACGTACTCAGGTGGGCGACTGCGGCCGGCGACGCCCGACGTAAGTACGAACCTCGGCGCATCCAGCCCTTCGCTCCGTTCATGGGTGAGCCCATTCCCGTCGTCACGAAAACAGATTTCGAGCGAACGGGGTTCACCGATGCCCACCTGCGCGGGGGACGATTGGTGGGCTGGCGGGCAGCATCAAGCCTTGCGGTCACCGTCGGCGCATTACTGCGAGCCGGCGAACCACTGATCTACGCCTACTACGACGGCATCGACAAGATCGCCCATGAGCGCGGCTTCGGCCCGTACTACGAAGCCGAGCTCCGTTCGGCCGACGATGTCGTCGAACAGGTACGTGACCAGCTCACCGACAATGCCGCGTTGCTGGTCACTGCCGATCATGGCCAGGTCGACGTCGGCACCAACACTCGAGCGATTGCCGACGATGTGCTGAAGTTGACGAGGCATCTGTCGGGCGAGGGGCGCTTTCGGTGGCTGCATGCCCGTCCAGGCGCTGCGGACGAGTTGCACGCGGCGGCGCTCGCAGCACACAGGGATGTCGCCTGGGTGATGAGCCGCCGAGAGCTGATCGACGGAGGGTGGTTCGGTTCCGTGGTGAGCCCTCCTGTGGCAGCACGGCTCGGCGATGTCGCGCTGATCACCAAAGCGCCTATCAGCTTCCTCGACCCCGCCGACAGCGGGCCATATCCGTTGGTGTGTCGACACGGGTCGCTCACATCTGCTGAGATGCTGGTGCCGCTGTTGGCTACCACATCTTGAAGCCACCACGTACCAAGGAGCAGGCAATGTCGATCGAAGAACCCCAAGCGCAGGCAACCGAAGTGGTGGCGGCGCACGAGGAACCCATTGAGACGGTGACGGCGCCCGCCAAGGTCATGCGCATCGGCTCGATGGTCAAACAGCTGCTCGAAGAGGTGCGCACCGGAGCCCTCGACGAGGCAAGCCGCGAGCGATTGGCCGAGATCTACGAGCGTTCGATCGTCGAGCTGTCGGAGGCATTATCGCCAGATCT